>MHFU01000073.1:6638-11380 GCA_001804345.1 Omnitrophica bacterium RIFOXYB12_FULL_50_7 | reverse complement strand
CCTGGGGTCTTCCCCGACGAATGTCTTCGGGGATCTGTTCCAGAGTCAGCAGGTCTCCGGAGCTGAGGACGATCATTCGTTCCACGATATTCTTGAGTTCTCGGATATTTCCAGGCCAGTCGTACTCGACGAGCGTCTCGAGCGCGTCTTTGGTGATCCCCAAAACTTTTTTGGCGTTCAGCGCGGCATATTGCTGGATAAAGGTGTTTACAAGCGGAGCAATGTCTTCTTTGCGCTCGCGGAGCGGCGGAACCTTCAGATAGATAACATTGATGCGGTAGTAGAGGTCTTCGCGGAATTTTTGCTGCTGCACTTCGGTGAGGAGCGTTTTGTTGGTTGCGGCAATGAGCCGCACATCGACCTTGATCGTCTTGGACCCGCCCACGCGTTCGAACTCGCCTTCCTGGAGCACGCGAAGGAGTTTGACCTGAGTGTCTTTCGTGATCTCACCGATCTCATCCAGGAAGAGGCTGCCGTGATCAGCGCGTTCGAACCGTCCTTTTTTTCGTTCAGTGGCGCCGGTGAAGGAGCCTTTTTCATGGCCAAAAAGTTCGCTGGAAAGAAGCGTGTCTGTCAGTGCAGCGCAGTGGACCGCGATGAACGGATGCTGTTTTCTTGGACTGAGCTCGTGAATACGCCTGGCGATAAGTTCCTTGCCGGTGCCACTTTCTCCCTCGATCAAGACAGACGCGTTCGAGGCTGCGATCTTGTCGACGGTCTTCAAGAGGTCCTTCATCTTTTGAGATTGAGCGATCAGCTGGCCCTGGTCATAGCGTTCTCTGAAAAGTTCTTGTTTGAGCTCTCGATTTTCCTCTTCCAGTTGATGGCTGTTGAACGCTTTTTTGACGAGGAATTCGAGTTCTTCAAGATTGACGGGTTTCGTCAGGTAGTAGAAAGCGCCCTTTTTCATAGCTTTGACCGCGTCTTCCACAGAGCCATAGGCGGTGAGCAGGATGACTTTGGCGTTGGAAGCTTCGGCTTTGATCGATTCCAGAAGCGCGGTTCCATCCATTTCCGGCATCCGGATATCGGAGATCACGAGGTCGGGATTTTCTTTTTTAAAAAGATCGAGGGCCTCCCTGCCGTTTGTGGCAGTCATCACATCGTAGTCCAGGCCTTGCAGGAATTGGGTTAGCCCTTTTCGGGAATTCGCCTCATCTTCGACAAGCAAGATACTTTCAAACATGGTGTTGACCTCCCTGATAATTAGGTAACTGCAGCTGGGGTTCGCGGATCGGCAACAAAACCTTGAACGTGGTCCCCCTATTCAATTTGCTTGCAACTTCGATCTTGCCGCCATGTTCGGCGACGGCGTCATAGACCATCATAAGACCGAGACCCGCGCCCTCCGGCTTGGTGGTGTAGTAAATGTCAAAGATCCGGGCGAGATCTTTTTCGTGAATGCCACACCCTGTGTCCAAAAGGGTTACGATGGCGCAATGTTGTTTGTGCGTTAGCGTGATCTTGAGCGATCCGCCTTGGGGCATGGCCTCGAGGGCATTTTTGATCAGGTTCATAAAAGCATAATAAAGACGCTCTCGGTCCATCAGAAATCCCGGGAGCCCTTTGTCCCTCGAGAATTTCACGAGAACTTTTGTGACATCCAGCTGAGGCTTGAGAAAAGAGAGCGCGTCGGCGATCACTTCGTTCAGATCATCCAACCGGAACCGGAGCGGCGGTTTGCGGGTTGCTTTGAGGAAATTTCGGATGATCCGATCGAGCCGCCGGGTCTCAGCCTGAATGTCACTTAAAGAGTCCGCGATCTCTTTTCGCTTATCGTCGGGAAGTCCGGCGAGGCGTTTTTTAAAAAGCTCCAGATGAATCGTAATGGCATTAAGCGGATTGCCGATTTCATGAGCGATGCCGCTGGCAAGTCGCACCAGGCTCTCCATGCGTGAGAGCATTGCGGCTTCAAATTCCTGTTCCGTGCGCGAGGTGATATCCGCCATGAGTATCAGGAAATTTGTTTTCCCGTTCGTTTCTCTTGGAAGGATCGTGACGCGCAATTGCATTTCCCTGGGGGACAGAAGCCTGAGATCATGGACTGTGCGAATTTTGGCGGTCACAACATTCTCTTTTAGAAAAGCAGCGAAGGAGGGATCCTGAGTCTGATTCCAGAGAGGCTGTTTCGCCGTAGTGCGAACACCCCCCAGCCAGTCATTGCCCTTCCGGTTGACGAAAATCGGATACCCTCTTGCGTCCGTAATGACAATTCCCTCTTCCAGGTTCTTACATGTTTCTTCGAATTGGAGATTTTCCTGGACTGCCTCAAGGAGCTTGAGGTAGAGAGCTTCTTTTTCGATCTGAGGCAGGCGTGGCTTTAATCGTTTTACGAAATCAAGCTTTTCGCTCATGGCTTTCTTTCACTTCCTTGGCATTCTCGATGAACGCCCGGAGAAGTCCGGGATCTTTGATGCCGGGACTGGACTCGACGCCGCTTGCGACATCCACGGCAAACGGATGAACTTTTTCGATCGCTTGCGCGACGTTCAGCGGATTGAGCCCCCCCGCCAGGAAAAGCTTATCGTGAACATAGGGTTTGTCTTCGATGAGGGTCCAGTCGAACGGGATGCCAGAGCCGCCTTTTTCGGAATGAGAGTAAGTGTCGAAGAGAAACGCGCTGACATTGTATTCATCGATCCGTTTCAGGCTCATGGCGTCTTTTACATGAAAAGTTTTGATGATCTCATAGCCCTTCTGCATGAAGGAATTGCAATAAAGCGCGGTTTCTTCGCCGTGGAACTGGAGAAATTTGAGTCCCAACTGCCCGGCGATCGCCTCAACTTCTTTTTTGGGCTGATTACAAAAGACGCCGACGGTGTTTTTGAAGTCCGCGAGCTTCGTAAGGATCTCCGCCGCTTTTTTGACTGTGATCATGCGTTTGCTTGAAGGAACAAAAATAAAGCCCAGATAGTTTGCTCCAAGATCCACGGCGAGTCGTGCATGTTCGTAATTCGTATTGCCGCAGATCTTGACGTATGTCATGTGGATTCCTCCGTGATCGGAGCGTCCTTTTTTCCAAGAAGCCTCTGGAGCGTGGCGGTGATATCTGGGGATTTCATCAGAGCTGATCCGATGAGAAAAGCGTGCGCCCCGAGGCTTTTGTACATCATCAACTCGTCATGCGTGCTGAGGCCGCTTTCCACCACGATGGTGATCCCCTTCGTGATATGCGGGATTAGAAGTTTCGCGCGTTCAGGGTCGACCTTGAGGGTTTTGAGGTCCCGGTTATTGATCCCGATGATCGTAGCTCCGGCCTCTAGGGCCTTCTTGAGTTCCGCGTCCGAGTGAACCTCGACCAAAGCATCCATCTGGAGTTCTTTTCCGAGGACGATGAACTCTTTCAATTCCTCTTCGCTCAGGATCGAAGCGATCAAGAGAAACGCGTCGGCTTCGAGGAGTGCTGTTTCATAAAGCTGAAAACGATCAAAAATAAAATCTTTTCTGAGGAGCGGGAGCCGGGTGACTTGGCGGACGGTCTTTAGATAGCTGGGGCGGCCTTTAAAGAAATGCGACTCCGTCAAGACTGAGATCGCGCAAGCGCCGGCATATTCATACAGGTTCGCAATACGAAGGGGCTGAAAATTTTCGCGCAGGACGCCTTCCGAGGGCGATGCCTTCTTGAGCTCGGCGATGATGTTGAGGTGTTTTGTGGCCAAAAGGGCGTTTCGGAAAGACCGGGGCTTTGGCCGTTCGGCCTTTTCGATAATGCGCTGAAGACGCGCGAGTGGCATACGCTGCTTCAGCTCGTCGAGATCTTTCCGTTTTTGGAGCAGGATATCGTTTAAGATCATAGTAGTTCCGTGATTAGGTAGGGAAGGTTTAAACCTTCCCTGCAGTTTTACCAGACAACATATCGGTTGGACATTCGTATTAGCTGCTTCAGAACCTTCAGAGCTCTTCCGGAATCGAGGGACTCTTTAGCAAGAGTGATACCCTCTTGGACGGAATCTGCTATGCTGCAAAGCAAAAGTCCGTAGGCGGCATTCAGAATGACGGTGTCTCGCGCGGGACCTTTCTCTTTTCCGGATAGAATGTTTTTCGCTCGGATCATGCCTTCCCTGACTGAATTGACCGAAAGATGTTTTTGCGATGCTTTCCGAAGGCCATAAACCTCGGGACGGATTACGGACATCCGAATTTTATTCGGCGTTACCCAGGCGACCGTTGTCGGGACCGAAGTGGAGATTTCGTCCATTCCGTCCGTGCTATGGCACACCAGAGCGCTTTTACGGCCTAATTTTGAAAGAACTCTGGCGTAAAGCGGGACCAGACGTTTTTCGGAAACACCCACCAGCTGATGATCCAAGCGCATCGGGTTTACCAAAGGTCCGAGCAGGTTCAGAATGGTCCGCCGCTTTAGGGCTTTGCGTAAAGGCTGTATTTTGGCGAAAACGGGATGATGGAATGGCGCGTGAAAATAGCCGAACCCCAAGTGTTGAATCGCAGCGATCACCTTTGGGGAGGCCGTGTCGAGTTTGACGCCGAAGGCTTCCATGAGGTCCGAGCTTCCGGATTTTGAAGAGATCGCACGATTGCCGTGCTTGGCGATCTTTCCGCCCGTTCCTGCGATGACCAGCGCTACAAGAGTTGAAATATTGATCGTTTTTCGGCCATCCCCTCCGGTGCCGCAGGTGTCCATGAGTCCCGGGATTTTTATTCCGATAGGTTTTTCAAGAGCTTGGAGCGCCTGAAGACAACCGAGAAGTTCGTCGGCGGTCTCTCCTTTTTGGGCAAGCAGC
>MHFU01000073.1:5838-6591 GCA_001804345.1 Omnitrophica bacterium RIFOXYB12_FULL_50_7 | reverse complement strand
CTTGATCACTTGGAAAGATCCAAAAAGTTCTTGAGGAGCTGCATGCCGGAGGCGGTCATGATCGATTCGGGATGAAATTGAACGCCCCAGGTTGGATGGGATTTGTGTTTGAGTCCCATGATCTCCTGCTCCCGGGTCCAGGCCGTGATCTTGAGCGTGTCCGGCAGGGATTTTTTTTCAACGATAAGTGAATGATAACGCGTTGCGACGAATGGGTTCGGAATGCCTTTGAAAAGAGGATCCCGGTCGTGATAGACCCTGGAAGTCTTACCATGCATGATATTGGACGCGCGGATGACCTTCCCGCCGAACACGTGACCGATCGATTGGTGGCCCAGGCAGACACCCAGTATCGGGATTTTCCCGCTAAAAGTCTGGATCACTTCACAGGAGATCCCCGCCTCTTTGGGAGTTTTAGGTCCCGGCGAGATGACGATGCGTTTAGGGCAAAGGCGTTTGATCTTTGCGATCGTGATCTCATCGTTACGCCAGACACGCGGATCCGCGCCGAGTTCTCCGAGATATTGCACCAGATTGTACGTGAAGGAATCGTAGTTATCGATGACCAGAAGCATTCGTACTATTCTCCGTAGTGATTAGAAAAGAAATCTTTCTTCGATGGCTTTAAGCAATGCTTTGGATTTGTTGACCGTCTCTTCGTATTCCCGGCCCGGATCCGAATCTTTGACGATCCCGGCGCCGGCTTGGAGGAAGATCTGATCCTTATGAAGCATCAACGTTCGGATCGTGATA
>MHFU01000073.1:0-5809 GCA_001804345.1 Omnitrophica bacterium RIFOXYB12_FULL_50_7 | reverse complement strand
ATAGCCGAGACAGCCGCCATAAGGACCGCGCGCCTCGGGTTCGAGTTCATCGATGATCTGCATGGCGCGAACCTTGGGTGCGCCGGAAAGAGTTCCGGCCGGGAAGGTCGCGCGCAAAAGATCCATCGCCGATTTCCCCGCCTTGAGTCTGCTCTGGACCCGGCTGACCAAATGCATGACATGGGAATAGCGCTCTACAAAAGCAAAACGTTCGACTTTGACCGACTTGAAATCCGAGACACGGCCAAGATCATTGCGTCCCAAATCGACGAGCATCAAGTGCTCCGCCATTTCTTTGACTGAAGACCGGAGCTGCTTTTCGTACTGCAGGTCCTGCTGCTCTGTGAGCCCACGGGGTCGCGTACCGGCAATGGGACGAACTTCTGCCAGGTGCTTTGTTTTTTTGACGAGCATCTCAGGCGAGGATCCAATGAGACGAAACGAACCACTGCGAAAATAGAACATGTAGGGTGAGGGGTTGATGGAACGCAGCGAGCGGTAAATTTGAAAATCATGGCCGTGGTGCGCGAGCTGAAAACGTTGCGACAAAACGACCTGAATGCAATCTCCGGCCCGTATGTATTCTTTGATCCTCCTGACTTTGGATTCATAATCTTTGCGTGACATGTTTGACCGGACCTGAGGGAGCGACGAGACCTTCGTCATCGCGGGCATCCGCAGCGGTCTCTGAAGAAGGTGTTTGTATTTTGCCATATGATGGAGGGCGTTTTTGTGCGCAGCATCAGCTGTTTTGAATTTTTTTAGATTCACAAGGATGACGATGGAAAGCGTTTTGCGAAAATGGTCGAATACGAGAAAATCCTCGACGCGAAAAAAAATACTGAGCGGGAATCCCGGTCCTTTTTTCTTTGAAATTTTAATGGTCTCAAAATCGCAGACATTCTCATAGGAAAGATAACCCACGAACCCACCCCGGAATCCCGGGAAGGCCTCAGGATTGGCCAGTTTGCGCGTGGAAAGCTCGGTTTCAATCACATCCAGAAGGCGAGAATTTTCAAGGACTCTCTTAGCCCCTTTCGCCGTGATTGTGACATTTTTTCCGGAGGACTCGTAAACGGCGGCCGGTTCAATTCCGAGAAAAGAAAAACGGCCGATCTTCTCTTCCTGCTCCGCGGATTCCAAGAGGAATGCGTGGTACGCTTTCTGGCTGATTTTCAGAAAACTCGAGACTGGCGTCTCCAGATCCGCGGGAAACGTCTCAGAAAGAGCGACAATGTTCCCTTTTTGAGCGAGCTTTTTAAATGTTCCGAGGTCAGGCGAGATCATTGAAAAACCTTCACAGGGGATAGGCGCTTGTTGACTGTCTGTCCCTTGTCGATGCTGGTAGTTTTGAATCCCAAGGATTTTGTGAGCTCATTTCTTGTAAATTTTTTCAGGGTCAAAGACCTTTTCTTGTGTGATCTTTACGATATCGCCCTGTTCGTTCATTTCATGGACGAAGCAGGTGCGAAACCCGAGATGGCACGCTCCGCCCTTATTTTGAGTTACACGGACAAGAAGAGTGTCTTTGTCACAGTCCGTGAGTACCTGCACGACGCCCTGAGTGTGGCCTGACTCCTCGCCTTTCACCCAATATTTGTTACGGGACCGGGAATAAAAAACCGTATGTTTCTCTTTCAGGGTGCGCTCAACGGCGAGTTTATCCATGTAGGCCAGCATAAGAACTTCGCCGGAATGGGCGTCCTGGATGATGACAGGTAATAGCCCTTGGGCGTTATATTTGAGGTCTTCCATTTAGATGTATTCTCCTTTGGACCATAGAGTTACGGCAAAAAGTTTCATTGTCTTAATAGGGGACTGTTCCTATTTGCGAAGCGAGTATGCCATAATCCCGTTATGTGTCAAGTGGATACACTTTGAGTTATGAAGAGCGGTGAAAGAAGTCTTTTTTTTAACGGTTCAGCCGATAATTTAGTTTAGAAATCCAACCCTGTATAGCGTATCCTGAGATACACAAACGTCAAATTTAGATCGGGAAAACATCGTTGTTTACTCATATACACAGTTTTTTTAAAAAAGTAAATCACCGGATAAGCGGGATTTCGTGGCTTGCGAGCGCGCTGGGGTTCCACGCCCAAACTCCCGAAAGCCAGGAGCCGGGGCTCGTTCTCATTCAAATCGACGGGCTTTCCCACACGGCGTTACACCAGGCCCTTGCTCGAAATGAGATGCCCTTCCTGAAACATCTGGCAATGGAAGAGGGCTATCAAATCAGGCATCACTATTCGGGTATTCCCTCAAGCACGCCGGCCGTGCAGGGCGAGTTGTTTTACGGGGTCAAACAATGCGTACCGGCCTTCAAATATTTCGACTCCCAAAGCAAAGAGGTTTTTATCTTTTTTGATCCAGCCAATGCGGCGAAGATTGAAAAGCGTCTTGAAAAAGGGAATCCCGGCCTTCTTCAGGGCGGAAGCTCTTACGGGAATGTTTTTTCGGGGGGTGCTGCGGAGTCTCATTTCTGCGTCGCGGGAATGAACTCACGATCTTACTGGAAGGCCTTCTCCCCTTACAGCTATCTGCTTGGTATCTTTCTCAATCCCATGAGTCTCTTACGAGCTTTTCTGAAGATCGTGTACGATCTTATCCGCACCTCCGTCGAATGTGTGCGGGGCATCCTGGACTGGCACGATCTTGTGGAAGAGATCGCGACAATCCCCGTCCGGATCTTTGTTTCGATCTTTCTGAGCGATTTCATCACGCTGGGATGCCGGATCGATATTGCCCGCGGGCTTCCGGTCATCTCCGTCAATTTTTTTGCCTTCGACGAATATGCGCATCGCTACGGAATTTCCGGTTTTTTGACGAAGCGGGTGCTTGCCGCTATTGATCAAAGCATTCGGAAGATTTGGATTGCCGCGAATCGTTCACTCACCCGTGATTATGAAGTGTGGATCTATTCGGACCATGGCTTGGAGAACACCCAGCCGTATCGTCTTGCGACCGGAATGTCGGTTGAAAAAGCCATCGACGAAATATTCCATGAGCTTATCCCGGATAAGAGCTTCGCAGAATCGTTTAACTCAAAGGAGCACACAGGCTTTGGCGATGATTGGATCCATCCTTGGCGTGTTGCGCGAAAAATGAGGAATATAAAGGCTCGTAAATCTCTCTCGGGAGTGATCGTGACGGCGCAAGGACCTTTGGGATTTGTGTATCCTCCTCATGCGATGACAGAAACTGAGAAAGAGAAAATCGCGGAGAAAATGGTCCATAAAGCGCAGATTCCGTTGGTTTTCGCAAAGGATGTGGAAGGCAGGGTGCATGCCTGGACCGGGGCAGGAAGGTTTTTGATTCCCGAGGACGGCGAACGTGTTTTTGGGAAGCATCATCCCTATCTCGAAGAGATTAGCCGTGAAATGGTGCAGCTTTGCCGTGGTCTTGAAAGCGGCACGTTCGTGATCAGTGGCTGGCGGCCCAACGAGAAGCCGATCTCCTTCCCTCTTGAATGGGCGTCACATGGTGGACCCGGGGTTCATGAAACGGACGGGTTTTTGCTGTTGCCGTGGGATGCGATGGTGCCGTCCCGGGAGAATTCAAAATTCTTGCGTCCCGAAGATCTCCGCGAGGGGATCCAACATTTTATGGATCAGAAAAAACGGGAATCGTTCTACCGGATCTCTGTGAGGAAACCCAAGGAAAAACCGTTCCGGATCATGTCTTACAATGTGCATCGCTGTGTCGGCATGGACCGGAAGCTTTCGCCTGCCCGCATTGCGAGAGTCATCGCTCGCTATAATCCCGACGTGGTGGCCATGCAAGAGCTGAAACATTACGGTTTTAAACCTGGTACGATTCATCAGCCTGAAATGATCGCGAAACTTCTGGATATGACCTATCACTTTCATCCGGCGATGAGGATCGAAGAGGAACATTTCGGAGAAGCGGTCTTGAGCCGTCATCCCATGCGGCTGGTCAAGGCGGGCGCTTTGCCGGCCATTCGTCCGGCCTTCCCCTTCATCGAACCGAGGGGCGCTCTTTGGGTTGAGGTCGATTATCACGGGAAAAAGATACAGCTTATTGCCAGTCACTTGAGCGTTGTGAAATGGGAATGCGAGATGCAGGTGGCCGAGCTCTTAGGGCCAAAGTGGCTCGGTCATGAAATGTGCCAGCAAGGGCCGACAGTTTTTTGTGCCGATATGAACACCCTCCCTGCCTGGAAGGCCAGCTCTCAGATGAAACAAAAGCTTCGTGATGTGTTCGAAAAAAAACGTGGTGCAAGATCTTTAGGGACTTTTCTTTCAACAGCCCCGCTTATTCGGATCGATTATGTCTATGCCTCGCCGGACATAAAGGTTGTTGATGCCATGATTCCCCGCATGGCTCTTGAGCGGATCGCTTCAGATCATCTGCCTGTCATTGCCGACCTTGATCTTTAAATTGCGGACTATTTCTTGTTGGGTGAAAACGCTGTCTTCCTGACGTAGAGAAGTATTCCCAGGATCGCTGCAATAGCATCCACGATTACGTCTCCCAGTTCGCTGCAACGCCCCGGCACAAAAAGCTGGTGAAATTCATCGGAAATTCCGAACAAGATGGCCGTGCCTGCAGCAAGGAGTGCCAGCATGAAAATTGTTTTTTCTGGGAAGGAGTGTAAAAAGCTTCGAAGGAGAAGGACCCCCAGAAGCCAATATTCGAAAGTATGGGCAATGCCGCTTATTCCGAAGACCCGTATCTTCGGAAAGGCGCTGCCGGGCATCGAAGACAGTGTGAAGATCACTAGCATCCACAAAATGGCCGGTGACCAGCCGCGAGAAAAAAGAGGTTTTTCGGTACTCATGTTTCCTTCATCATTGTTGTGCCGTCGTAGCGCCAATGCCATGGCTCGTAGGTGATCCCGGCTGGGGCATTCTTAGGGTAAGACAGGACGAACCCGAAGCGGCCGGCGTTTTGAAGAAGCCATCGATATTCCGGCAAAGCCTCAAATTCGGCAACATTCTCCTCTCCATTGATGCCGTCGGCATTGATAAAGTCGATCGCTAAATGTTCCGGATCCCCGTGCTCGCTGTAGCCAGGTAAAGCGACCCATTTCGCGGTTTCGCGAACGGAATAATCATGATTGCTGAGATAAAAGATGAAAAGATAGAGCTGATGGGCGCTTGAGCGATACCCGGATTCGACGAAAAGCCGTTTTCCTATGTCTTGTTCCATAGCGCTCATCATGAATTGGAAAGTTTGATAGATATGAGGACTCAGGAATTGAGGTGGCAGCTCCTTTTCCGCTCCCTTAATCCGGATCTTTTGTCCGTTCAACCGCACCAGATCTTTTTCTCCCTGCGAGAATCCCCGGAATGGGATGCTGACGCCGACCTCCCCGGCTTTGAGATCCCGAAATGATCGCAAAAATCTTTTTTCTCGGGAATGTAAAGGAGATTCCAAGGCCTTGAAGGTAAGTGACGGAAGTTTACCCTCCTGGTCCTTCCTTTTAATGAAAGGTTCGAGCTTTGCGACAAGCGTTTTGACTTCCGCGATATGCTTCGGAGTTAACTTCTCAACATTCAGTTCGATGGCCGGTGTTTTGGTAAAAGAAGTGCAGCCGCCAAGAAGGCAAACGGCGAGGACAAAGAAGGCTTTCTTAAAGTTAGGAAAGATCATAGGCGAACGGGAATGCCTTTGGCCCGGAGAAAAGCCTTGGTCTCGGGGATGGTGAATTCGCCGAAGTGGAAAATGGAGGCTGCAAGGCATGCATCGGCTTTTCCGGTGCTAAAGGCTTCATAGAGATGGTTCAAATTTCCAGCACCGCCCGAGGCGATGACCGGGATCGGGACGGATTCGGAAACGCGGCGCGTGA
>MHFU01000072.1 GCA_001804345.1 Omnitrophica bacterium RIFOXYB12_FULL_50_7 | reverse complement strand
AAAAAGAAATCAGTTTTTGAAGGTTCGATGGTCGCACTGGTCACGCCGTTCCGTAATGGGGAGGTGGATGAGAAGGCGCTCAAGGGGCTTCTCGATTTTCATCTCAAGGAAGGCACGGACGTGATCGTTCCTTGCGGCACGACGGGCGAATCCGCCACAATGACGCACCAAGAACATCGCGATACGATGACGTTCGTGGTGGAGTATATCAACCACCGGATCCCCGTGATCTGCGGCTGCGGCTCGAACAATACGACCGAGGCTCTCGGTCTTGTGCAGCACGCCAAAAAAATCAAGGCCGACGGCGTGTTGGTCGTGACGCCTTACTACAACAAGCCGACACAGGAAGGTCTTTTCCGTCACTATCAATATCTTGCCAGTCGCGTGGATATCCCGATGGTGCTTTACAACGTCCCGGGCCGCACAGGTGTTTGTATTGCCCCTGAGACCGTGGCGCGTCTTTCCAAAATCGATACGATCGTCGCCATCAAAGAAGCGAGTGGGAGCATGGACCAGGCCGATCAGATCATGCAGCTTTGCGACATGCCGGTCCTCTCGGGAGAGGATTCTCTCAATTTCCCCCTGATCGCGATCGGTGCGCGGGGTGTGATCTCGGTGGTCGCGAATGTCGCGCCTCGGCTTGTGAAAGCCCTCGTGGCTTCGGTTTTGGATGGGAACATGGAAGAGGCACGTTCGATCCACAAGATGCTTTACCCGATCTCCAAAACTGTTTTCATTGAAACAAATCCCATCCCGGTTAAGACCGCGCTCGGGATGATGGGGATGATTAAACCCGAACTCCGGCTGCCGCTTTGTGAAATGAGACCGGAGAATGAAAAGAAACTTAAGGACGTTCTTAAAAAATTGGGAGTTGTGAAGTAAATCATCAGCGAAGATATCCCTCTCCCTCCGGGGAGGGAGAGGTTCGGTGAGGGTGGCGGAAAAATCCCCTCACCCTGGCCCTCTCCCGCGGGGAGAGGGGAAAATGGTTTGTAAATTCCAAAGGAGCTTTCAAATGATCAAACTCGTAATGGCCGGTGCCGCGGGACGGATGGGGAAGACTATCCTTCAGCTGGCGAGCCAGGACAAGGCATTTAAGATTGTGGGTGGGATTGAGCAGAGCGGGCAGGCCTCGCTCGGTCAGGACATCGGTTCGCTGATCGGTAAAGATCTGATGGGTGTGAAAGTGACGGAGTTCGTTACGTCTGCCCTGAAAAACGCGGATGTTATGATCGATTTCAGTCATTGTTCGGCGCTTCCGGAGAATCTCAAGGCTGTCGTCAAAACGCACACGGCGTATGTGATCGGGACCACGGGGATTCCGGCGGCCACACTCCAGTTGATCAAAAACGCTTCTCACAAGATTCCGATCGTGCAATCTCCCAACATGAGCGTGGGCGTGAATCTGCTTTTTAAGTTGGCCGCACTCGCGGGAAAAGTGTTGGATGAGAGCTATGACCTTGAGATCATGGAGGTCCACCACCGGATGAAGAAGGACGCGCCGAGCGGCACGGCTCTAAAACTCCTGGAGATTCTCCTTGAGGCAAGGGGGCGGGACATCAAAAAGGATGTGATCTATGGACGCGAAGGGGAGACCGGTGCTCGCGAAAAGGGCAAGATCGGGGTGCTCGCGCTCCGGGGTGGGGATATCGTCGGGGATCATACGGTATCTTTTTTCGGAGATGGAGAGCGGATCGAATTGGTCCACAAGGCCTCCTCACGGGAAGCCTTTGCCCGAGGGGCTCTCTTAGCTGCAAAATTCCTTGCGAAAAAGAAGCAAGGTCTTTATCATATGCAACAAGTGCTGGGCCTGGTCTAGTACCGCGTTCGATAAATTCGTACCAGAATTTCCCCTCTTTCGTAAAGAGGGGTTGGGGCCTGCCTGCCGGCAGGGAGATTTCTTAAATCCCCCTAGGTCCCCCTTTGCGAAAGGGGGAAGAAAATATGGATAAATCCGGTACGAACTTAACGAACAGCGTACTAGCCAGGTTCTTTCCTTAAGTTTTTCAACGAGTTAGAACAAAAAGAAAAAACTTATCGGCGATGAGAATTAAAAACTTTTTAACATTCTTCATCGCCCTTTTTCTGTCCGCAGCTTTTTCCTCTTTCGCCCAAGAGAACATTCCGGCCGTTAAAGTAAGGCCTGCGGCCGTTTCTTCGACTGAGATCCAACCTTCCAGCAACCTTTTTGCCGAGCATTTTTTTGCCCCGCCCTCACAAAAGCTTGATCATAAGATGAGCGAGGTCCGTGGATTTCCGGTCTTCAAGAGCCACTCGCGCGAACAAGACGCCGAATTTTCCATTGTGACGGATTTTGGTGGCGGAGCCGTGAAGTCCCGACACCTTTCCGGTCTTAAGGATATGAAGGTCATCGACGACCACATCAAGAAGAACCTCAAGACGGCTAATTTTGAAGGCGTTGAAATACGCCAACTTTCTATCCCTAACGCGAAAGGCCAGGCCACGGAACTTTATTGGGTCGGGGACAGAGCGTTCGCGTCGTCAGAGGAGGCTATGACCGCGATCATTGCACTCAAGAAGAAGGTGGAGTCGCAGGGAGGAAATTTTTCCGAGAGCGTGCGTGCCGCGCCGGTCTACGTACCTGAGGAGGAAAAGCCTATCGAGGTCAAAACGCCCGCGCAATTCCAGAAAGAAGAAGAGCTCATTCTCAAGTTCACCGACCAGTTAGGCATCGGGGAGAAGATGTACGGAGTTCTTCAGGGCACACCTTGTGGTACGCCAATCACCTGGCAGTCCTTTGGCGAGACCAGTTGGCGCCTGACCAATCTTGCGTCGAATCATTTTGATACGCAGGTCGGTTACTGGACCAATCGCCTGGTTTTTAGTGGGATTCGTTTTCCTCTGCATAATATAGATCCCTTCATCGAAGAAACGATTTCCCTGCAGTCCGATTCCGAGGATTATGCCAGCAATTTACAGCTCTTCGCGGGATTGGAATGGCGGCCTTTGGCGCGCAATCCCTGGCTTTTGAACTTTCAACCGTTCGGGGGGATTCCGATTCTGGAATGGATGCGCAATTACCGTTTCTATATCAAGTACGGTAATCTTTACAATATTAAAGGGAATATCACGAATAGCCGGGACTCCGATCTCATCTGGGGGGTTCAGTGTTACTATGAGTGGGGGACGGAGCTTCCTTCCCTGTCTGAGGGAAAACCCGAAAAATTCACGGATTATCTTCGCCAGTATGTTTGGGGCGAATATTTCGGAAATTACTACGTTTCAAAAACCAATTTCGGTTCCGAAAAGAGTTTCAATGCTTTTATCGCGAATTCCACGGTCACCGTGGGCATCAAGCTTCCCGGTATTCCGATCCCGCATAACTACATTAATGACGAGATCATTCTCATGCCGTACATGCGTTTCGAGCATGTCAATAATGCCTCCTTCTCATTCTGGTACCAGAATCAATTCTTTGTAGCGGCAGGGTTGCGTTGGATGCCTTTTATGGCCTACAAATGGAAAGAGAATGAGTGGCTTTCCAAGCTGGCGGTCTTTGGCGAATGGGACGGGATCGGCGGCGCCCAGCGCGTGAAGCAGGACGGAGAACCGGCACTTGTTCCCAATTACGACCTGCGCTTCGGCGTCAAGTTCTCGAGCCGGCGGTTCTAATTCTATGATGAATCAAAGCGTTATTAAAAAATCGCACGAAAGGGAACAGGCTGATTTTTGCTTGAAGGGGACAGGTACCCCCGCTATTTCGCCTTGCGAAACAAAGCGACGGAGGAGCCTGCCCCACAAAAATCTGCCTGTCCTCCTTTTTCTCGCGCTTGTCCTGTTATGTTTTTCCATGCCTTCCGCTTTTGCGAATAATCTCGGTAATTACAGCTTCGAACAGGCCCTCGGTAGCGGAACCCAATCGAATTGGGATAATACGAACGGAGCAACGCAATTTCTGAATCCACCTGCCGTGCCAGCCTACGAGGGGATATATTCTCTTCTTCTGGGTGCTCCGGCCAATTATACCTTTCAAACGCGTAACAATGTTAAGCCGGGACAGATGGTGACATTTTCAGGATATGGGTGGTCGGACGTGACGGACGCAGGCGCCGTGACTAACGGCGGACAGCTCCGGATAGAATTTCGAAAGAATAATATTGATGGGTCATCGACGCTTCTCAGCGCTACAAATGATAATGAAATGATCAATGTCTTTACCACCGGTGGCGGGGCGGCCTTTCGGGCCAACCCGTTTACCGTGAGCGCCACAGCGCCTGAAGGCACGGAGTTTGTGTCTTTTGTTATCCGCGGGCGAGGAGCATTTGGTTTCGGCGAAAGCGTGTTGGTGGACGCTATGAATGCCGAAGTGAATCCCGCGAAATTGACCGTGTCGGCCTCGAAACGGCGTGTTGCGCCCGGCGACGCGATCGGTATCAATGCCAGTTTTAATAATGCTTCAGGCAATACGTTCACCAATGTTGAATTGAGGGCCACGCTTCCGCACGGATTCGATTACGCAGCTAAGTCGATCCTCGTCAATGGCCGCCAAGTCAGCTACCGGGAGGGGTCCTTGATCATTCCAGTCGGGACCATGATGCCTGGTGAGGTATTCAGCTCCAGCTTTGTCATGCTGGTGACGAGCGGGGTCCAGCTTGGAAAAGAATACTCCATGGAATTCACAATTGTGGGAAGTGGTGCTCTGTCGGAAAAGGCCACGCTGAAATTTATGGTCGAGGGTGATCCGGTGTTTGAACAAGGGACGATCATCGGAAAGGTCTTTAACGATCTTAACCAGAACACCGTTCAGGATAAGGGGGAAGAAGGCGTCCCATGGGTCCGGCTTTACACCGAAGAAGGTATCGGCATCGTGACCGATGAAAATGGTCTCTATCATGTTCCCGGGGTGACTCCGGGCCGACACGTGGTGAAAATCGACGGACACAGCTTGCCCGACGGGACGAAGTTTATCACCGAAGAGGCCTATCTTGTGAAGACCACGGCAGGCATTATGAACAAGGCGAATTTCGCGGTACTTTTGCCGCCGTCCGGGATTCCGGAAAATTTCGAGAAAGATCTAAAGGTGATGGTCACGCAAGGGGTGGACGTTTCGCGGCCAACCCTGGATGTTCAAATATCCCCGGATGTTGTGAAACTCGGGGTCGGGGTCCTTGAAAAAGAGCCTGTGTTCACGTTCGACAATAATTACGGGAAATATATCAAAAGATGGACCGTGGAGGTCCGTGATGAAATGGGACAGCCGGTGTGGACTGGCTACGGGATCGGGCAGCCGCCTCCGGAGGTTACCTGGGCCGGGATCACGGAATCTGGAATTTTGATCAAGCCGGGTATTTATTCCTACCAGCTTAAGGTTCGCGACACGAAGAACCGGGAGGACTGGACCTCCTTGAAATTTTTCGAGGTTATGACCAAGTTGGATCCGAAGGCGAAGCCGAACTATCATCCCGAGATCCCGCCCGTCGGCGATTTTAATCTTTTTAAGGACGGCAAGCAGAGCATTCCGCTTGTGGCGAAGCCCGTGGTTCGCGTTCAAGGAAAAACACAGCCCAAAAACAAGATCAGTATCAATGATACCCCTGTAGCCGTGGACGGGGAAAGCGGCATGTTCCAGAAGGAATTCTTCGTGGAGCCGGGCGAATACGACGTAGCCATTTCGGCGACGACTCCGGAGGGTGAGACGACAAGCTTTACCAAGAAGATCAAGGTGAAGGACAGCACATTTTTCATGGTAGCCTTGGGAGAAGAACAATTCGGCTTAAACGAGGCGACCGGTGCGATGGAGGCCGCGGAATCCGAAGTTTATCGTGACGGGTTCCGCGAAGACGGGCGCGTGTCTTTCTTTTTGAAGGGCAAACTCAAAGGGAAGTTCCTCGTAAAGGCCAAATACGATACCTCCGACAACCGGTCCGCGCTTTTTACGAACCTCAATCCGAACGATTACTATCCGATCTACGGTGACAATTCGACGCGCGATTATCAAGCGCAGGAGACAGCCCAACATCTTTTCGTCCTGGTCGAGATGGATCGCTCTTACGTCCAATGGGGAAGTTTTAAGACTGAATTTACGGATACGGAGCTTGCCACGTACAACCGTACGCTTTCCGGTCTGAAGGTCAATTTTGATACGGTTTCGAGTACGGTCTATGGCGATCCGAAGCGCGGGTTCAAAGTCTTTAGCGCGGATTCCACGCACCGAGCAGATCATAACGAGCTTTACGCCACGGGTGGCTCGCTTTTCTACACGCGTAACCGTAACATCGTAGAAGGCAGCGAAAAGATCCGGGTCGAGATCCGCGACAAGATCCAGAATATGACGGTCGCCAGTTATGATCTTCAGGAAGGTACGGATTATGAAATCAATTACGGGGAAGGACGTATCTTTCTTTCCCGGCCGCTTTCCTCGGTGGCCGCGGCGGATACTCTGACTTCGACCGATATCCTGGACGGCAGTCCGGTTTATTTGATCGTCGATTATGAATATGACCCCAGCTCCTCGGATCCCTCGATCGCGAACCAGGGTATACGGGCTTATACCTGGATGGGCGATCACGTGAGGATCGGCGCGACCGGGATCCAGGAAAAACGGCCCGGTTCGGATTATGACATGAATGGTGTGGACGCCATGCTCAAATTCGGACGCAATA
>MHFU01000071.1 GCA_001804345.1 Omnitrophica bacterium RIFOXYB12_FULL_50_7 | reverse complement strand
TATGCGAAAATTTGTCGGGTGGACAAAGTGATGAAGCCTTACCTTGAGGCCCTTCTGTGAAAAACATCAAAAATATCGCAGCGTCCGTGCGCGGGCGGCTTCAGAATATCGTTCGCGATACGAAGCGGCCTTTTGCTGAAGTGCTTCAATATTATGGTATGGAAAGATTTCTTTACAGGCTTTCCAAGTCCGAGCATCGCCACCGATTCATTTTGAAGGGTGCTTTGCTGTTCACGGTGTGGGACGTTCAGCCCAGAAGAACAACGGTGGATATTGATTTTCTGGCTTATGCCGATAACGCGATCTCTAAAATGGAAGCGGTCATCCGTGAAGTTTGCAATGCGGGGGTCGTCTCCGATGGGGTGGAGTTTGCCCCGGGGTCCGTAAAAGGTGAAAAAATCAAGGAAAATGCGGATTATGAAGGCGTCCGGATCAAATTCATGGGACATCTCGGGACCGCGCGCATTCCCATGCAAATCGATATCGGCTTTGGGGACGCGGGCGCGCCGAAGCCCGAAGCGATTGATTATCCTGTGATCCTCGATTTTCCGAAACCGCATCTTCGGGGATACGCATTTGAGACTGTCGTTGCCGAAAAATTTGAAGCCATGATCAAATTGGGAGCACTTAACAGCAGGATGAAGGATTTTTATGATGTCTGGCTCCTTATTCGACAGTTTGTTTTTGACGGTAGGCGCTTGTCTGGTGCGATCGCCCGGACGTTTAAAAACCGGAATACGGGATTACCCAAGGCGCTGCCTTTCTTTGCCTCGGAGATTTACAGCGAAGGATCCGATAGAAACCGGATCTGGATTGCCTTTCTGGAAAAGAATGAGCTTCGCGAGCCGGCGAAATTACGGGAGGCGGCCGTTGCAATAGAAAATTTTCTTCAGCCCGTCTTGGATGCGATTGCGTCGGGAAAAGACTTTAAATGCAGCTGGAAATCGCCCGGCCCGTGGGAAAACTCTAAATAAAAGGTAAGGGGGTCAAGGCTTTCCGCCATAAAAAAGGCGGATCCGTCCCCTGTGGCGGACATTTGTAAGTTGATGGGACGACGGACAACGGACTGTAAACCTAGGGGAACGGGGAACGTCTACGGACTAAAGACTGAAGAGCGCGGGGAACGGGGTGCGGGTAACGGGGAACGCTAACGTTACGGACCAAAGACTGAAGAGCGCGGGGAACGGGGTACGGGTAACGGGGAACGACCACGGACTAAAGACCAAAGACTAGAACTCGGGGAACGGGGCACGGGTAACGGGGAACGACCACGGACCAGAGACGGTAGACTAAAGACTGAAGAACTCGGGGAACGGTAACGACTGCAGGCTTGCGCTGGCCCCTGCCGGGACTAATAGCCATCCAAGAACCACTTGACTTCTTATTTTCACTTCTGTAGACTTTCGATAATAGTGAGGCGCGTTATTTTCGCCGTAGAAGACAAACGCCTGGATCGAGATCAATGATCCATCTCGCTCTTAATGCCACCCGCGGAGGGTATATGACCCAGTCGGCCAGGATTCCGGGGCGCAAGGTTCGTTGTCCTGAAAATTACACTGCTTTTATTCCCGATCCACTGCCTCCTAAGATCTCTTGGAGCTCCGGGCTGGTTCGCGCTCTTTCGGACGCCGATCGCACCCTCGGACAACTTGCCGGGGAAGGAGGCGGTCTGCCCAACCTCCATCTTCTGATCCGCCCTTTCGTAAGGCGAGAGGCGGTCCTCTCAAGCCGCATCGAGGGGACACAAGCCACATTAGGCGAGCTTTTGGCCGCGGAAGCCGGAGCGTCCATTGAACGCAGTCCTGACGATCTTCGTGAAGTCGCGAATTATGTTGTTGCTCTCGAGTATGGGATCAAACGTTTGAAGACCCTTCCCTTATCCCTCCGCCTGATCCTGGAATTACACAAACATCTTATGACCGGCGTACGCGGGGGACATGCCACGCCGGGAGAATTTCGGCGTTCGCAAAATTGGATCGGACGTCCGGGATGTACTCTTATCAATGCTTCCTATGTGCCGCCTCCGCCTTCCGATCTTATGGCATGCCTTGGCGCGGTTGAAAAATTCCTGCACGACCGCTCTTTGCCGCCTCTTGTTCAGATTGCTCTTTTCCATTATCAATTTGAAGCCATCCATCCGTTTCTGGACGGGAACGGGCGCGTGGGGCGGTTGCTGATCACCTTGTTTCTTGTGGAGCGGGGCATTCTTCCAGCGCCGCTTCTCTATCTGAGCGCTTTTTTTGAAGCGACAAGGCGCGATTATTACGATCTCCTGTCCGGAGTAAGTTTGCACGGAGAGTGGGAAGCATGGCTTGCTTATTTTCTTAATGGCGTTGCACGGCAATCGGAAGATGCTCTCGGCCGGGCGGGGCGGATCAATCGCAAACTTTCAGAATGGCGCAAAGAAGTGGCGGGCTCCGCGTCCAAGACGCCCCTCGCACTGGTCGATATGTTTGCCGTCAATCCATTTCTCACGATCAATCAGGGTGCGAAAAAGCTCGGTGTGGCTTTTACAACCATACAGCGCGCGGTGGAAAAGCTCGAAAAACTATCCATCGTGGAAAAGGTCAGCGGTGGTAAACGTGACCGCGTCTATTGTGCGAAGTCACTTTTGTCCATTCTTGAAGAGCCCGCCAAGCTTACTCCCTGATGTCAGTGATGAATTGTTAGTACCGTGTTTCTTAAATTTTAACGGTACGCGGTACAATACTGCGACCCTATATGAATTTAAGACTATAGACCATGGACTAACGACCACTGACTACCGCCAACTGGGGCATAGACCGTAGACCACGGACCACAGACCGTAAACCATAGGCAGGGGCAGGGAACGTACTCGATGAAATTCGGTTATGAATTGCAATTTATCTTAAAGTAAACTATAATACATAATATGGAGAGCAAAATCGATTCACCGCTTCAGATGCGTGAGGTCTTTCACCTGGAGTTTCTTCGATGGTTTTCCAGGAAAGTCGAGGCGAAGCGCTATGCCCTTAAAGGCGGCGTCAACCTGAGGTTTTTCTTCAAGAGCATACGCTATTCAGAGGATATGGATATCGATGTTCATGGGGAGGGCGTGGAGAGACTCAAAAAAATCGTCATGGAGATCCTTTTATCCCGCGGGTTCCTGAATAACATGCGATCTTTCGGGGTCGTCAAGGTTGTCCCTCCGGACCTTTTAAAGGCCAAACAGACCGGAACTACCCAACGGTTCAAAGTTCATCTTCTGACGGCGGCCGGAGAGGATCTTTTTACAAAGATAGAATTTTCCCGGCGCGGAGTTAAGGGGAAGATGATCGTTGATGCTGTGCCGCCCGAGATCCTTCGCTCTTATAAAATGGCACCCTTGTTTGTTTCTCATTACGATGTTGCATCAGCCATCCAACAAAAAATTCAGGCTTTGGCACAGAGATCTGTCCTGCAGGCGCGCGACATCTTTGACCTTTTCGTCCTCAGCTCTCAGTTTGACGGACCCCCTTCATCGCTAAAGATCGGCAAGGATATTCTTAAAACGGCTCATGATAATATTTTTCTGGTGGAGTTTCCCCAATTCCGGGACACGGTGGTTGCCTATCTGGAACCGGAAGATCAGAAAGCCTATGCAACCGCGGCGGTCTGGGATGAGATCAAGCTGAAAACGGCGCATTTCCTGGAGGAATTTCAAAATGCGAACGCATGATCCCAGGAACGTGATGGTTTTTATCAAGAAGCTGGGACAACCCGCTTTTACGACACGGGAGCTGTCGGCGGTGTCGGGAAGGACCGCGTCGACGATTGTTCAGTGCCTGAACCGTTTGGTGCGTCAGGGACTTCTTTTCAAAGTTTGTCGGGGTGTATGGGCGGAGGCGGCGGGCCGGGTGCTTTCGCCGTTTACGATTATTCCGCATCTTTTTCCGCACCAACGCGTTTACGTTTCTTTCATCAGCGCACTTCATCTGCACGGTATCGTTGAACAAATTCCGCAGGTGACCACCCTGGCATCGCTGGGGCATACAAGGACCGTGCGTACAAGTGCGGGTGTGTTTTCTGTTCACCAGATTTCTCCATCATTATTTGGCGGGTTTGATTGGTATAGAAAGGAGGGTGGTTTTCTCATTGCGGAACCTGAAAAAGCCCTGGTCGACAGCCTGTATCTGTCAAGCCGCAGGAAAAAGCAATTTGGATATTTTCCAGAACTTCATTTCCCTTCGACATTCAGCTTCAAAAAAACGGCCGCGTGGGTTGGGCGCATTCCAGAGGAAAAGATCCGCCTTTATGTCCGAAAAAAACTCGAGGCTTTAAGAAATTCAGAAGAGTCATAAGAACCTACAACGGACTACAGACCACGGACCATAGACCATAGACGACAGACCACAGACAATGGGCAAAGACTGAAGACCGAAGACCAGCGAGGGAGTACGGCCGTCCCGCGGGTAGACAGGCTCTAAACAGGGACCGACTTTTCTACAGTTTGATTTCTATCGAAACAATCGAAAACAAGACATTAATTGCAAAGAGTGCTTTGCTGACCTGGGGGTCGGGAGGGTGGCTCGCGAAAACAGAGACAGGAGACACAAGTAAATTGATAACGAAAGACGTTGCGGCATAATATACCGCAAATGAGGTATAAAATACCGCAGAGGATATTTGGTTGAGAAAATTTCAAAACGAAGCCCTTTGACGAGGCGGGGAATGCCTATGCGGCGAAAAATGCTTTGGAAAAACCGATAGGCATGTAGTATGTTTCTACTACAATTGTAGTAACTTATGACTACACTTTCTTATCTTCTTCACTTGGGCGGGTGGCGAAAGACAAGAAACGACAATGACGGAACTGGAGGTGGATCGTGAAAGGGTTATGTTTCCGGTGTGAGCATCGGGCAAGGTATCTGGAGGATAAAATCCAGCCCAGGTACGAATGTGGACAACCCGCGCTTGGCGTTTATTCATGCTATATGTTCCGGCCGGTTAGGCCGTTGGTCCTGAAACAAGCCAACAAAAAGGACCCGCGGCCGATCCTTTCAATGCCAATGATCTCAGGACGAGTTTGTGGTGTGCGGATCGCGGACGGAAAAGCAGTTGCCAAAAAGCTTAAGGACGGCATTGCGGTTTTTTGGCAACGAATAAAATGAAAAAGGGAGCAAGTTTTCTTAAAATCTTTTGATCTCCCACTACCACGTCACTTTAATTTTTGTGCACTATATTTTGGCGCTCACTAACAAATTTTCTTAAAATAAGAATTTGTTAGGTGCTAAGAATCTCGAAATCGTTGGTATGTTGTGGAAAATGAGGCATAATCCACGGCAAATTAGGGGTCAAGGCTTCATTTGTAAGTTGACGTACTGATGTCTCTCTCGGAGTCTTGACCTCTTTCTTTTCTGTGTGTTTTGTTCAGGAGCTTGAAAAAGCCCTCAAATTACAAAGAAGTCTTGACCCCTTTCTTAAGCCGGCGATTTCCCATGTTCCGGCTTTGAGGGTAATCGGCAACATGGCCGGCATGTTTTAATCTCGCAATTTGTGTGGAAGGCGAGATTTATGATGCTCGATCCGTTCACGTCGGCGGGGGAGTAAGGTGAAGGGGGCCTTTTTCCCTCCATGCAGACCTTGACAGAGTGCCTTTTCGTCCGCTAGTATTATGTAGCCACACATGTTACTACATTTTGAACTGCAGGTAAGAGGGGGCTTCAATGACAATTGCAACGGCGTTATTTAATGCCAGATACATCGGAGTAAGAGAGTTGCGGGAACATTTGTCCAATCGACTTAAGGGCAATAACGTGATCGTGGTGACGGATCATGGCACTCCCACCAAAGTGATACTCTCCTATCGAGACGTGGTTGAATTGATCGAAGTTATGGATGAGCTTCGGGATCAGGCAGCCATCCAATCCGTCCTAGAGGGGAGAAAAGCCATTCGTGCGGGGGGCGGCGGCATTCCCGTTAACCGTTTGTTCAACCAAATTAGGGAATCCCGTAAGTGAAATACAGCGTCCGCTTTCCTGCGGAATCCATCCAGAAGAAGTTTCACAAAGCCCTGGAAATTATCCCGCCTAAGATCCAGGACGAGGTCATGGAGGCTATCGAGGGATTGACTGATAATCCCCGCCCTGCCGGGGAACCCAAGATCAAACCTCCTCTCATCGTTTATCAGTATGCGGCCCAATATCGCCTTAAGATCAGGAACTACCGGGTCCTTTACGATGTCGATGACGAGCAGCGAATTGCTTGGATTTTTGATGTCCGCAAGCGTAACGAGCGAACCTATGCCCGATGATGTCATAAAATGTGAAAGACGAGATTTGTGATGTCCGATCCAACCATGCCGGCGGGGACGGGAGGTGAATAAGATGAAGAAATATCAATTGGACAAAGAAGAAAGCGACATCCTGGATGCCATTGAAGAAGGCAACTGGGAAGTTGGTGAAGCCCAGGAGGGCGGAGCTGAGCCGTTACGCCCAGATCGCAAGGAATACGTTCCGGAAAGACCAAAGAATGAACATCCGGATCTCAAAAGCGGATATGGACCGTATCAAAACAAGGGCCGCGGAAGAGGGGCTTCCTTATCAGACGCTGGTTGCCAGTATCATTCATAAGTTCGCGTCGGGAAACCTCCGGGCGGCCTGACCGTTCTGACCGTTCGAATAGGGGTCACGAATAGGGGTCAAGTCTTCATTTGTAAGTTGACGCAGTAAACAATACACGAAAAATTGGGAAAACAGGTCAGAGATTCAGTTCTGCTACAACGCATATTATTTGAAGAACCTCTCCGTGGCACTTGATTTTAATATAATTCTCAAAACCATCCGCACCCACTCTAAGACTGGAGACCAGAGACTGCAGACCACAGACTAAAAACCAACGACTACCGACTAACGACTGACGACGACCGACCATAGACTAGAGACCACAGACCGCAGACGACAGGCCACAGACGATGGACAACGGGCAAGACCAAAGACCAAAGACCAAAGACCAAAGACAAGAACTCCTGTCCGGTAGGCAGGGGCAAGTGGGCTGTAGATTCCGGAAAAATATTTGAACTGTTACTCCGAGAATGGTATATTACGCAAGTTGCGTAACGCACTTTGCGTAATAATGATAAGGAGAACATCATGAAAAACCCTTTTGTTTACGGAGAAGAAGTTACGGGGGAAGCTTTCTGGAACCGGAGCCAGGAGGTCAAGGAGCTTGCCCGGGACATCCAAAACGGCCAGAACGTGATCATCTTTTCAGCGCGGCGGTACGGGAAAACCTCCCTGATCAAGAACGTGCTCGGGAAGGTCAAAAAAGAGGGTATTCTGACAGTTTACGTTGACCTTTACCCGGCCATCACCAGGGAGAAGTTCATTGAAATTTACGCCAAGGCGGTTTCCAGGTCGCTTGGAAAGCCGACTCAGAAGGTCCTGGAGGCCGTCAAACGTCTTTTCCCGAAACTGATCCCCAAGATCGTCATTCGCGGGGAGGGGGAGGCCGAGTTCGAATTTGATTATGAACCCAAAAGTGTTTTTAAGACAAGCCTTCCCGATCTTCTGAACGCGGTTCATAAAAGGGCACAGGAGGAGAAAAAAACCGCGTGCGTTGCTTTTGACGAATTCCAGGAGATCGCCAATTACGCGGACAGTGAGGTTGAAAAAGAGATGCGGACTGTTTTTCAGGCTCACCGGAATGTGAGCTACATCTTCCTGGGAAGCAAGAAGCATCTGTTCGGAAGGATATTTCAGGATCCCAACAGGCCTTTTTACAAGAGCGGAAAACACATGCCGCTTGGACGGCTGCCCATTATCGAAGTCAAAAGATACCTCAAGGAAAGATTCGAGGACGGCGGGATACAGGCTTCACCCGAGGTGATTTCGGATATCGCGGAAAAAGGCGCCGGACATCCCTATTACACGCAGCTTCTCGGCCATATCCTTTGGGACGAATGTTTTGAACAAAAACGGATCACGACCAAAGATGTGGAAGAAGGACTCGACAAGATGCTCTTGCGGGAAGGCGAGCTTTACGAAACGATCCTGGACGGTCTTACGCCCAAACAGAAAAATCTGCTCGTCGCGTTGAGTTTCGAACCCGAAGCGCGGGTTTTTTCAAGTCAGTTTCTTTCACGGTTCCATCTCGGTAGCGCCTCGTCGGTCCAAAGAGCGTGTCAGGGTCTGATCGAAAAAGACCTTCTGGATCGCGAAAGTGACCGTCTCGTTTTTCAGGACCCGTTTTTTTGCCTTTGGTTGCAAAGAAAACGGTAGCCATTTTCGACCTGCCGAATAGGAGTCACTGAATAGGGGTCAAAGCTTCATTTGTAAGTTGATGTACTGATGTCTCTCTGGTAACATCCTTAACACTATGGCGCGCCCTTTAAGAATCGAATATCCCGGCGCTTGGTACCACGTCATGAACCGAGGTTGGGAACGTGACGAAATCTTCCGCGATAAGAACGATTATCTCGCCTTCCTGGAATTACTTGGCAAGTGTTTTGCCCTTTTTGAACTGGAAGTCCACGCCTATTCTCTCATGCCGAATCACTACCATTTGCTTATCCACACGCCTCGTGGAAATTTGTCCCGCGCGATACGTCACTTGAACGGAGTGTATACACAAAAGTTCAATCGCTGGTACAAGACGGACGGGCCTGTTTTTCGGGGTAGATACAAGGCGATCTTGATCCATGACGACAGTTATGTTCTGGAGACGGTACGGTATATTCATCGTAACCCATGGAAGGCTGGGATGGAGAAGGCGATCGGAACGCATGATTGGACGAGTCATCGGGCGTATCGGGGGAAGGGGGAGAGTCCGGACTGGCTGCGGAAGAATTTTGTTTTGAAATTTTTTGGTCAACATGAGAAGGAAGCGAGAGCGAGGCTTGATGCGTTTGTGAGGGAGGAGCCGCCCCAAGAGTTTTTGGAGCGATTGTCCGGTGATAACTGGCCGGCGGTGCTTGGTCCCGATAGTTTTAAGGAATGGGTGAAGGAGAAGTTTCTCGGGAAGCGATTGGATGCGAAGGGGGTTCCCGAACTGCGGCGGACGTTAAAAGAAACAAAAATCATCCGATTGAAGACTATCGCCGAACAGAAGTGGGGTCGTAAGGAAGAAGATTTCAGGAAAGTGAGAAGGGGTAGAGATGACCCTCGGAAGCGGGCGATGATTTATGCGAGCCGTCAATATTTGAAAGCGACGAACAAAGAGATCGGGGAAGAGTTTGGAGGGATCTCCCATGCCGCCATCTCGATGCAATACCGTCGCGCGGAGGAAGAAATTACCAGGAAAACGGGCTGTTGGCGTTTTGTTCAAGAGCTCGAAAAAGCGCTCAACTTACAATTGTCCGCCAGAGGACGTCCGCCAAAGGACGAATCAGTCCTCCGGCTGAGATCCGCCTTCTTTAGGGCGGAAAGTCTTGACCCCTTCGTACGTTCGTCGTTATTGAACGGGTGATTTGATAACTGTCAAAACCTTGACTTTTAAGCTCCTGAATGGTATCCTTACATAAGGAAAGTAAGGAAGCCATGCAAAGGAGCTATGACCATGACGATTATTGAGACGACTAAAATGACATCAAAAGGACAGGTCACGATCCCGAACCGCGTGCGGAAGCTGCTGCATTTGCAGAAGGGTTCTTCGATCGCGTTTGGTGTGACAAAAGACGGCATTGTCCTTCTGCCGTGTGAAGTCACAGCCCGCTCACCCTACACACCCAAAGAATGGCAGAAGATCGAGAAAATGGCTTCTGAAAAAGGAGAGGTTTTCTCTGATGATGGCGCTGCCAAGAAGCATCTTGCCGGCCTATGAGATTTGAATTCAAGCCTTCTTTTGAACGATCCATCAAGTCGCTTCATTCGCCTGAAAAGGACGAGGTTAAAGAGGCGGCTGGGCAGCTGATCGATGTACTCTCCAAGGACAGGCACATGATTTTCATTAATTCTTAAAAAAAGAAATCAGTGCCAGTCCTTGTCAACCTTCTTAAAATAAAACGGGAGGACAAGGACAGGCAAATCCATCAAGGTCTGGGACTTAAGCGGTTGATGGGGGATTATTGGGAAGTGCGGAAAGGAATCAAGTCCCGGATTCTTTTTCGGTGGAAGGGTGACTTGATAGAGTTTGTGCTTGCCGGAAACCATGATGATATAAAGCGCTTCCTAAAAAATAGCTGAGCTTCATCCCCGTAGTTAAACGAAAACGTCCGATAATCCTCAATGTCAATTTGGAAAACGGCCTTCGTCATTAATCGGGTCAAAATGGCGCAGTAAGAGGTTCTTTCGTGTTTAGTGTTG
>MHFU01000070.1:0-6495 GCA_001804345.1 Omnitrophica bacterium RIFOXYB12_FULL_50_7 | reverse complement strand
CACGGGTGCGCCCCCCGCTCCAGCGATTCGATTATTCTCTCCACTGGCGCGTCCTCTATCGCCACCAGCATCCTGGCGGTTCTCCCCCGCCCGGCCTTCCTGACGTTCACCAGCCCGATCCTGTGCAGTCCGTCGAGGAGAGTCCTGACCTGGGTCTTCTTCTTCGGGTTCAAATCCCTCCCCTCGCACTCAACCTTGTAGGCTGTCAGGGCTCCCCCGAACTCGACGTACTCGGCCTTCTTCAGCATCCTGGCGATTCCCAGAAGCAGAAGGCGCTCGTGGTCCCCGAGCTCCTCGAGCATCTTGTTCGTGATGTGAGGCTGTATCTCCGCCTTCGCCATCCTGATGTGCTCCGGCATGACTATCTCGGAGTTCCCGCACTCCGCTGCCATTCCAGCCATGTACAGCATCTCGATGGCGTACCTGGCGTCGCCACTGCCAGCCGCGATGTCTGCGATGAGGTCCAGGCATTCTTCGGAGGCCGCTCCGGGATGGAAAGCCATCTCCACCCGCTGGACGAGTATGTCCTTCAGGGCATTTCCACCGTACTTCTCCAGGTTCACGATGTTGTGCCTGTTGAATATCCCCCTTGTCGAGCCTTCCAGCATCGAGAGGACGTCCCTGCTGGAAATCAGGCACAGCGAGACGGAGACCTGGGGGCCTTTCAGTGCCTCGTTGATTCTCGCAAGACAGTAGATGAGGTGGTCGGCCCTGCTGTTGTCGTGCTTCAGAGGCACGTGGATCTCGTCCAGAACAACGAACAGCACCGAGTTTCGCTTGCCGATGAAATCCTTGAGCATCCTGGCCATGCTGCTGATGGGCTGCTTGCCTCCGGGCTGCACTGCCAGGTTGGTAAGCACGTCCTTCATCACCTCCGTGGCGGTGAAGGATCCCTTGCAGTTGACGAAGCTGAGGTCCACCTGGATGCCATTCTTCCTTGCCTGGTCCGTCAGCCCGTCGAAGAAGCGCCTGGCAAGCACGGTCTTCCCGCTGCCGATCTTCCCGGCAATCAACGCGTGCTGCGGTCGACCGTTCGCGAGCACGTTTCCGTACAGCTCCTGGAGAGATTTCAACTCCCCCTCCCTGTGCGGCAGTTCCCCTGGTACGTAGTTCAGGTCTAGCTTCTCCATGTCCCTGATGATTCTACCCATGTCTGGCTCCCCCTTCGAGTGCAAGCAGTTGGTTGTAATGGCTTGCGTTCTATTTGGAGCCTAAACTTATATCAGTTGATATACGTTCATTGGGGAGGGAACCGAAAGTGCTTCGGCTCAGCTGAGTCGAAACAATTAGCATTTTCTGAAGATGCCCCTAATTGAATCCTTCAACCTTAATATCCGATTCAACCACTACCTTCTTCATGATATCAACAACATGTCTTGCCTGAGCCTTTGATGGCACTTTACTCCATCCCTTGGTAGCATACCCCTGCAGTGTATGGAGGATTCCCAGTTGCCAACTGGCAAGGGATTGGTTTTTCGCCCCCCACTGTTGCACCTTAAATAGAGTCTCCGCATCAATTTTGATGACCAGAGCAATATTTTCTCTATCCTGGGAAGTTAGGGACTCTGCATTCCTTTCCTCCTCACGTCCTACTGTCGGTAATGGTTGATTAACGTTTATTTCTTCGTTAAAACTATCCGAAATGTTTAGATTCATTAGTTTCACTGTTTCCCAGCATTCGGCATTCTTGCACCATTCGCCATGATTTCGGTCTCCAGCGCTTTCCACGATCTTCTGGTGAATCTGAGGAATCCAGCTTCTAAGTGTTTCCTCCAGGGCCGAGGATAATTTTTGAATGTCCCATATCTTCTTGAAATCAATCCTGCCTTGCGTTCTCCAACGAAGGTAGGCAATCGTGTATGTCACGACATTGGCCTTGAGGGCTGGAATCCTCAACTCTGCGGCCATTCTATCGGTTTCTCTGAAAAGTATGGCTTTACCGATAAGTTCCAGGTAATAATCCTTCTCCGGAAGCCAATCTCTACCATATTTGTCGTTGTGAAATGACATGTAATACACATAATTTTTTTGTGCACCCCTACTTACAATGTGTGGTAGTAATAGCCAGCTATTGACGTATTTCGCTAGATCGGTTTTGGTGAACATCTGTTTTCTTGGGCACTTTTCTTCGAATCTTCTTCTTAGAGCCTCGGTACCCTCTTTGGCCTTTGCCACCTGATATTGACCGCGCGCCCGTTCATAAAACCAGCGACTCTGTTGGCCCGGAACCCAGATGCTACCTGACAGGATCTCGATTTTAATATGGAATGGATGGTTTGATGTAAAATCAGCTTCACTGATTTTATTCTGGCTGTTCGAATAAAGGGAGATATTTGGTACGACCATATTCAGTAATTTTGGGTCTACTGTTGTTATTTTTGCCAGCACATTTACTCCGGAGATATTTGGAATGTTGTCAACAGTTATTGCGCGGTGTATCGATGCAACAGTCTGAGCGCCGTTCACTATCTGCATACCGGTAATTGAGGTAAGTTGAAGATTTCCGTCATGGTTGTTACTAGTGGCAACCTTGGTTGCGACTATAGTAATTCCGTTATTGTATGCTAAAAACCATTCTGGATGTTCATTAAGGGTATTGCGAATTCCTTTATTCACCTTTGTCTTCGCCTGTAGATACGATCTGACATTCAGCTCAAGTAACTGATCACCATAATCATCGTAAATATCGTTCAATATTTTGGCTGGAAAGACCGTGATGTAGGTTTCATATGAATCATTGATAGATTTTTCATGAATACACTTCAGTGAAGTACCAAATTGAGTTGCCAAATCAATTTGAATATCCTCGAATCGCTCATCGCTTGCCGTTACGCGATAGAGACGTCTCAAATCATAGATATCAAATTTAAATTTGATACGATCCTCCTTGACTGCCTTGATTTTATTTAATTTGTCCATCCCGTCCACGATTCCCTCGATGAGGATCAGAATACGTACCGATTTAATCTCTTCTTTTAATTGGTAGATCCGTTGCATCATGGAGAATTCACTGGATGATGGTTCCAGATCTTTATAAATGCCCTCATCCGTAATCGCAAGCCAGAATAATCTTACAGGTTGCTTGGACAATTGTGCGATTTCTGATGGGGTCGGCACCTTCGAATTTGTATCGCTCATAAGCGATAGAAGTAGAGTTAATTGGTTTGTATTTTCGTCGTAATAATACCCATTAGCCTTGACATTGCCTTTTCCCGTGGTCTTACAAATATAGCAGCATTCAGCATCCTCTATTATTCCATTTTCCTTAAGGTTTTCCGTAAAAATTTTGGTGAATGCATTTTCTTTAAAATCGGGAGATGATCTTTCACCTCCTGACCCCCCTCTACATTCATCTATGACTTCCCCGTTGAATAATTCAATGAAATTAGTGATCTCTCGTTCTTCTGTCATTGATGTCCATCCTTAATGATTTCGATCAGCTGGGTTTCCTGGATTCTATATGGGGAGCATGCAGCTATTGTTATTGAATACTTGACATCTTCCACACCATTTGGAAGGCTTCCCTCCAATAATCTTGGAAAATCATTCTCTACACGGTAATAATTTTGATATCTAGGTGTGTAACTAGTTCGGTTATACATCTCTCTATGAAAATCAATGTACCCAGCTTCCCGAAGTCGCTCGTCGAATGTATTTAACGCATTTATATCATCTACCAATAAAGATCTGATACCATCTATAAGTAATGGCAATGTCCTCTCGTTACCTGGTCTTTTATCCAAAGCTAAAAAGGCCAATAACAACCTTCCAATATTCCTGGTATCCAGTTGTCTAATATTCGATATATGAATCGATTTTGGTGATGCAGCGATGCTAGTTTTCACCTCGATAGCATCTGTCCCAATAATGAAATCCTGGTTTGCACCTGATGGACCAACCCATGAGTTGACAGCTTTCGATAATGGAATATGGTTCAATAGGATCGTTCTAAGGAAAAAAAGTTCGCCGTATAAACCTTGCTGGTCTATTTCATTCAACCCATCTGGACCACATTTCTCCAGAAATGTTTGCCATAGGATTAAACGGTTTATCATTTCATGAATGCATTTCTTTTCATCTTTTTCTTCGGCCAGTGCATCCATGACATCTGTAACAAGCACGGAAAATATTTTATCAAATCGTGAATTTCTCATTTCGAGCACCAGCCGGATTCGTCCTTGCGCACCATGCTCGATCGCGGAAGGCCATACTAGAAACCCCTTAGATTCAGGATATACCATTTCGGGTTCGATGCTGGTCGACTTGATCTCTAGTAACAGGCAGGGAATATTTTCAGGTTTTCTTATAGCGACGAAAATATCGCATGCTGCATTGGGTAGGATTCGACGGCATTCGAATCCTTCAGCACTAGCAGCTACTTGCGATAGCTCTTTCCATATTTTCATGACGTCTGGTACCATGAATTCACCCGAATTCCTGTTGTAATTCGGTGTTGTTGACAACGTATGTAACATTTGTGTCATACTCTTTTGGAATCTTCGGAAAACTTAATGTCAATCCAATTAATGGTAATCCAACACCGTCCGCTGGTTTTATCCACTTTGGATCAAGTGGATATATCAGTAAAAGACCCCTCTGGTTGTTCCTTTTTTCACGGATATAATCACCATATGGTCTCTCAGGTTCTTTTATCCCTTTTGCCTCATCTCCACTTGTCCGGAAATACGCCAAGGATAAATCAAACGCCAAATCATACTCTTCATCAGTTAAATCGATAGTTTCATCTGGAGGGCTCATTACGGTTTTTACGGTAAACGTCGGATAGGTATCTTGTTGGTTCTCCGGGATGGTTTTATCCCATCCTCTTACATTAGTTGAATGCTCTCCCAGAACGGGGATTTTAAAAATGGCGCCTTTCCCACTGAGTACAACAACACTCCACCGAATTAAGAAACCATTCCTATTAGCATGCTCGATATAATCACCCATGCGGTTGCCATTTACCCGAATCGCTGATGGATACGTGGATATACCTTTCAGAAATTCAATAACAATATCACTCTCCACATTTTCCCACAATGTACTTCCTTTCCATTTCTTATTAAAACCATTCGAACGTCTGCGTTCTGGATTCGAAGTTTTGTTGGCTCCGCTTCTATCAAGCATTTCAAGTAATTTCACGAATCTAGCATAGTTTCTCTCGATATTCGCATTATCTCTGTGAAATACTGTTGTTACATTTACACAAGCACTATACGAGTACGAAACTTTGCTGGCATTTCTCATTTTAATTGGTGATGTAACCGCCAACTCGGGATGAACTCTTACGCGAAAACCATAATCTATTGGGGTTCCGCCGACCAAGGTCATGTGATTGAATTCCCGGCGTAATTCTTCATCGGCATGAGCAATCTTACGATACCAGTCGATGATGTCTGGTCGTGTGTACAAGCGGCAGAGATCCAGGTATCCTGGGCGATATCCGAACCATCGGCCCATCTGCATTAATGTATCGTACATTCTGGTTGGTCTTAAAAAATAACCTATAGTCAGACCCTCGAGTGTTAATCCCCTTGACAGTTTGTCTCCACCGATCACAATAAGATTAATACCAGTCTCATGGTATGCATCGTAATCCAGTATATCTGTTGAATAACCAGTGATATGGCGGATTTGTATTGTTTTTACAACTGTATGAATATATGGTTCTATAAGCGTCCATGCCATTAATGGGAACTCCTCCTGGTGAAACTGCTCGGTCACGATCCGGTAATCTTCGTCCCATAACCTTTTCAGAATAGTTAATAATTGTTCCACAGAGGTGCTATCGCCACCATCCAACCGTCTCCGAATAGCTCCAATTTCCTCTTCAATTTGATCCTTTATTCTCTCTTGAACTGCAGTGTATCGTGGAATATGTATTAACATTGAATTGTGGGCCGTGGTCTGTCCCCTCGCTTTTCGTGCAGCACACGACAGGATAAAGCAGTGCAGAGCTTCCCTCAACGATGGTGGGACCGTGTTCTCACCGTTGTATCTTGGTATATGATCAATCCTGTGTTTGGGCGGCATCCATCCATGAGTTTCCTTAAGGCTCATTGTATCTGCATGATCGGTAACCTCCCTGACCAATGGCAAATCGACCTCTTCATCCTCTTCTGGATCGTAATCCTCATCAATTCCAAAGACCCTTGAGGGACCTATGTAGTTTGTGGGTGAAGGTAAGCAGGTAATAAAATTCCTAGGAAATAGGTCGTCGCCTTCCTCGGTAGTTCTTGCAGCTTCGTGAATAAAGATATTGGCAAATGGTGTGGCGGTATATCCCAGATAGACGCTCTTTTCAAATTTATATAGAATTTTCCTGACTAATGAATTTATTATTGTCGGATCGTGTTCTGGATCCGGATTTCCGAATTCATCGATAGCGCCAATGCGTGTGTCTATCGAACCGTAATCGCATTCATCATCGATAACAAGAAGCGGAACTCCAGTAACGATATTTCTCCCATCCTCGGTACGGCTTGTAGCAGCTCC
>MHFU01000069.1 GCA_001804345.1 Omnitrophica bacterium RIFOXYB12_FULL_50_7 | reverse complement strand
AGCACTTTGCCTCCCTCCCCGCTCTTCACATATTCAGTGCCCTGCTCCCTGCATCATTGGGAACCCATGCAAAATAGCGGGAAAAACAGCATTCAAAGTTTCCCTCACGCCATTTGACGATCCCGGCAAATTAATAATGATAGAATGACCCACTTGCACCGCGATCCCGCGCGACAACATGGCATAGGGTGTCCGGTTCTGCCCGTAACTTCGCGCCGCTTCCATAATCCCGGGTATTTCACGGCCGCCCAACATCTCAGTGGCTTCAACCGTGACATCCCGAGGGCCTAAACCGGTTCCTCCTGTCGTCACGATGAGCGCCACACCAGCGTTACACAGTTCCTTAAGCTTGACCAGAATTTGCTCTTTATCGTCCGGTAAAACCGTATAGCTTGGCTGAATGCCATACTCTTCTAAGCGCTCTTTGATCACTTGCCCGGATTTATCCTTGCGCGTTCCTTTTGAAGTCCCGTCGGAGGTCACAATAACCGCCGCTTGAAAGCCTTCAGGAACCTGCTCTTGAAACTGACTTTTACCGCCCTTTTTCTTGATCAATTTAGTCGAAATAATTTCCATATCCTTCGCAATGGGTTTGAGCATGTCATAGATCGTAAGCGCCGCAACCGACGCCGCGCACAGCGCCTCCATTTCAACCCCTGTTTTTGAAACTACTTCCACTTGGGCTGTGACGACGATTTTTTCCTCACCTACCTCATATTCGATACTCACAGAATCGATCGCCAAAGGATGACAATAAGGAATCAAGGCGCTGGTTTGCTTAGCGGCTTGGACGCCGGCAATACGCGCCACGATCAAGATATCTTTTTTGGAAACGTCGTTACGCACAAGCCTCTCGATCGCTTCCTTGTTTGCGACGAGGGTACTGGTGGCTACGGCTTTTCTGAGTGTCGTGGTTTTATCTGTCACTGATTTCATTTTTTATCCTCCAATAAAACGGATTAAAGGCGCCTGTTGGTATCGATCGATATCTTTTTCCTCACCGGAAAAAGGCTCTTCTTGAAACGAATTCCCGCGAGGTTTCATCCCCACTGCTTCCCGTATCGCGTTTGCGATCGCATCATCGGGGGCGCCCCCCCGCAAAAGTGTCTTCACGGAAACGGCTCGATCTGAAAATAGACAGGGGCGGATCATTCCATCCGCCGAGAGACGGATACGCGAACACTCACCGCAGAAGGAGTGGGTCAGCGAGGCGATAAATCCGACGCGCCCTTGACCGTTTGAGATCGAAAAACTTTCCGCCACGTTACCTTCACGCGGCAGTTTTGAGAGTGTGAAATTTTCATTCACAATGGCGCGAACCGTCTTGAGGGGGATCACAAGATCCGGCCGCCAGCCCGTTCCACAGAGCGGCATAAATTCTAAAAAGCGAACTTCTAAAGGATGCTCCACCGCCATCTTGACGAATCGGATGATCTCTTCTTGCGTAAGCCCTTTCAAGACCACCATATTCAGTTTGACCCGGAACCCGTATGCGAGAGTGCTTGAAACCGAATCCATCACCTCCTCATAGGCATCGCTTAAGGTGATCTCCTTAAATCGCAAGGCATCCACACTGTCCAGGCTGATATTAAAGCGATCCAGCCCAGCCTCTTTCAGAGGCTTCAGAAAAGGCTTTAAACGGCTGCCGTTCGTCGTAAGCGATAGGTCTTTGATCGACTTCACAGTTTTAAGCGCACACACAATATCCACAATATCTTTTCTGAGAAGCGGTTCGCCGCCGGTCAGCCGGATCCTGCGGATCCCCATGCGACCGGCGATCTGCACAAAATGGAGGATTTCTTGACGGGTCAAATACTCGGAGGACGGAAGGAGAGGCGAAGCGCCTTTACCGGGCGCGCAATACACGCACCGGAAATTACAGAGGTCCGTGAGCGATATTCTTAAATAATCGATAAGCCGACCGTAGGAATCGACAAGCTGTTCCTGCTTCAAATTCTTTTCTCCTTTGTAATTCACCCCACCCGCAAGCGGGGATCGAAAGGCAAGAACGTTTCCCTTCTTACCCTATCGTTTTGGGAACCATCGCCGCGGCCTTAGGTTCCCAAAATCGGAGACCGTTCAATTCAGCATTTTATCTCTGAATTCTTCCTGCCATAGTAATACCAATTCAGGGCCAGACAAACCAGATAATAAACCGTAAACCCATACAGCGCATGCTCTGGGTGTCCTGTCTTGATTTGCTGACCAAACACGATCGGAATAATAAAGGCACCGTAAGCCGCCATCGCTGAGGCCCATCCCAGAACAGGCCCCGCTTGTTCTTTCGGAAAAATATAAGGAATACTTCGAAATATCGATCCGTTCCCGAGACCTGTGGTTATAAATAAGATCATGAACAAAGTAAAAAATGGCCACCAATACATTTCAGGCGTGCTCAACGATTTGGCTTTGACGATAAAAAAGGCCACACCCAGAGCCGCGACCACTTGGGACGCTGTGCTCCAGGCGGTTACCTTTGATCCGCTTTTAATTTTATCCGCTAGCCACCCGCCGATCGGACGGGTCAGCGCCCCCACCATTGGTCCTAAAAATGCCCAGGTCATGGGATTGGGCGCATTCGGATTGACTCTTCCATCCGGCAGATAGCCAAACACATCCTGAATAAGTTTCGGGAACGACGCTGCGTATCCGATAAAAGAACCGAAGGTCATCACGTAAAGAACCGTCATGATCCAATTATGCTTATTTTTAAATATCGAAAACTGACGGTCCAAATTGCCTTTGATCTGCTTGGGCGATAGCGTTTTCATCAGAAATAGAGCCAAAAGAATTGTTGCCGGCAAAACAATCCACATATTCAGTTTTAATATTGTTAAGAGATAAGCGCCAATCCCCGCAGCGATCAAGCCAAACATGGTTAAAAGCGCAATCTTAAAGAATTCGGCCTTATAGTTTCCGAGATCCGGAGTGGCGGTTTTCAAATTATTCATGCCAAAAAAAGAGGCGATCGTGGACAAAATTAAAAATGGCGCCCAGATCCATCCCGCATTTTGAATAAAAACTAAAGCGCCGACCGCTTTGGCTCCATCGACTTCCACAAGCGGCAACCCTGCCCCGGCAAGGCCTCCAAAAATCCCTGCCGTGATCACGACAGGGATCAGGAACTGCATCACGCTCACGCCCAAGTTTCCCAACCCCGCGTTAAGTCCAAGCGCGGTTCCCTGCATGCGCTTCGGAAAGAAAAAAGAGATGTTGGACATGGAGGAGGCAAAATTTCCGCCTCCGAAGCCCGAAAGCACGGCCAGGATCGCAAACACGAGGTACGACGTATGAATATTTTGCAGGGCCATGCCTGCCCCGATCGAAGGAATCAAAAGAAGCAACGTGGAAAAGAACACCACGTTTCTGCCTCCCCCAATGGCAATCATGAAAGAATGGGGAATCCTCAGGGTGGCCCCGGCCAGCCCTGCGATCGCCGGTAAGGTCCAAAGCAGCTCGTTAAAAGTTTTTAGATCTTCGGGGGTTTGATGCGGCATCCCAAAAGTAAATCCAAGCTTTTTCATCTGAACAATGATCATTCCCCACATGATCCAGATCGCGAACGACTGAAGCAGTGCCGGGATCGAGATCCATAGATTCCGACTGGCGCTCTTCTTGCCTTCCGTTTCCCAAAACGACTGGTTTTCAACGTCCCAGTTCTGGATATTGATTTTTGACATAGATGCCCTTTCTATTCAATATAAGACGCTGCGATTGCCTGACCCTGCACAGGATGGTTTTCCATATTTAAGAATTTCTGGGTTTATGTTTATTCCAAGGGGAGCTTGGATCATGGATGGCTTTTCTATCCCAATTCCAGATCACCAATTGGAAAGGCCGTAACAAATAATGGAAGGGAACGACCAATAGATGCATTAACCGGGTAAAAGGAAGAATAAGCACGATTAAAAACGCCCCGATCACGTGAGCCTGCACCATGAGTGGCATCGCTTTTAGGGCATCGATACGAGGATCGAGTTTTACGAGGGACCAGAGATAAGGCGACAGATCGGAAGCAAACCATGAAGAGCCCCAACGATAACCCACCGCGATCAAGCAGCCAAAAAGAATTTGGAAGAAAAGCAGGAGCTCCACCGCAACGTCCATCCAGGTAGTCACGGCCCGAATCCGCGGATTTGTGATCCTTCGGATCAATAAGGCGCCGCAACCAAATAAAAAACTTAAACCAAACACAAAACCCGTTATTTCGAGTATGAGCAAACGAACCGGATAGCTATTCCACGCCAGCAGTGTTTTAGGAAACAAGAACGCCGCCAGATGCAGAATTAAAATAACGATCATGCCGACGTGAAAGGGTACGGAACCCCAAAAAAGATCCTTTGTTTCGAGGAATTGCGAGGATAAAGATGAGACCGTGAAGGGTGCGGCCCGATATCGGTATACCACCCCTGCCAGAAAAACCGCAACGGCCATATAGGGCAAGGCAATAAATAAAAAGTTGGGCAAGGCGCTCATAGTTCAAACCTCGTTAAAGATCATTATTCGCTTACTAACTTCTCAACCGACATTTCGGCTCCGATAAAATTAAGAAATTCATGCACCGCATGCCGCACTAAGGTTTCGTCTTTAATCTGGAAGTCTTGCTTCAAAACAGAAAAGAGAGCTTTGAGGGCATGACCATAGGCCGCCGCGCGATGCTCCGATTGCTCGATCAGCGTTTTGTAATGCCGTTGATACAGCCTGTTTCTTTCATCCTGTCTTTTGGGGTCAAACTCACGGATCATTTTATGGAGTGCGGGGGCCAGGATCTCCACCGCAAGCTCACGGACCATCTCCCCATCACTCGACTTGGCGATCAGGCGCAATAAATTCGGCAAATGATCCGCCAGTTCTAGGCCGCAATCGTTTTGAGCTTTGGCATGCTCTCGATTTAAATTTGATAACAACTTCCCCCGTTTATAATCTTCGCCAAAGAGCACATAGCCCACATCCAGCGTCGTGATGGCTTGGACATCGAAGGACCGAGTGAATAATTCCTGCATATCCTCCAGATCATTTTGAGGAAGATGATCACAAAAAAACTGCGCATCTTCAGCTGCCAGGGGATACCGTTCATCGAGAAAGTCCACGACCTGTCGGACGTCGGTAAAAAACGAGGGGCCGGGGTATAAGAACAACCGCGCCATCAGGTCGTAATGATCCAGATTCATTGATTAAAGTCCTCTTTCCGGAGGTTGCTTTGTGCCAAACCCGGCCTTCCCCTTCAGGTCACCCGTGTCTTCGAGTAATTCAAGCGCCTGCTCGCGATGCGCGGGAGGGATCACAAACCGGTCATCGAATTTAGCCAATGATGTAAGACCGTAGATGGCATCCGCGGCTTCGGGGGTCAGTCCCGTTTCACCGAGCGCCTCCGCAGCTTTTTTCTCGGGGATATCCCCCACGGTCACATGCCGCCGATGCATCCGAACGGCCATAAGCTTCTTCACCCTTATTTTCACCTGAGATTCATCCCCGGCGCTAAATAGGTTGGCCAAATATTTTAAGGGAAAACGCATCTCATCAATGGTCCCCCAGATATTTTCCATGCTCGTATCGTAAAGCCATTTGTCATCCCATACTTTCGATATCTTATTGAGCTTTTTCTTTTGCTCTTCATCTCCCGATTGGGTCACGGAAGCCATGACGGGGAGCAACGGCGGCACATAAAAAAGCATGGGCAGAGTTCTATACTCCGGATGCAGGGGTAATGCTAATCCCCACGTTTTGACAAATTGATAGACCGGAGAATCTTGCGCGGCCTTGAGAGTCGAATCCGCGATTCCGTTAGCCTTGGCTGCGCGGATCACTTCAGGATCATGCGGATCCATAATGATGCTCAATTGAGTATTCACAAGATCTGTCTCCTGGCAGGAGGCTGTTTCGTGAATGCGATCAGCATCATACAGAAGGACACCCAAATAGCGGATGCGCCCGACGCATGAATGCATGCACGCCGGCGCAAGTCCGGCTTCGATACGCGGGTAACAGAGGATGCACTTCTCGGATTTTCCATTATTCCAATTGTAGTAGGATTTCTTATAAGGACATGCCGGCACGCACATGCGCCAAGCCCGGCAAACGTCCTGATTGATCAGCACCACGCCATCTTCCCCACGTTTATACATAGCTCCGGAGGGACAAGCGGCCACGCAGGCAGGGTTTAAGCAATGATTACAAATGCGCGGCAAATAAAAAAGGGCCATCTTTTCGAGTTGAAACATGGCCTCCGCTTCTGCAGCGGTAAGACCTTTCAAATTAGGGTCCTGGCGCGCAAAATCGGGCGTACCGCTTAGATCATCATCCCAATTCGGCCCCATTTTGATATCCATGGGCCTGCCTGTGATAAGAGAGATGGGTCTAGCGGTTGGCGATACGTCACTTGCGGGAGATTTGATAAGATCCAGATATTTATAAGTAAATGGCTCGTAATAATCATCGATGGTGGGCATAGGCGGGTTATGAAAAATGTTGAGAAGCCCTTTTCCTTTCCCCGCTCCTCGAAGCTTGATCGTATTTTTTTGTTTCTCCCATCCCCCCTTATAGATATTTTGGTCCTCCCATTTGCTCGGGTACCCCGTGCCGGGCTTGGTCTCAACGTTATTCCACCACATATATTCAGCGCCCTTACGGTCCGTCCATATGTTCTTGCAGGCGATCGAGCACGTGTGACACCCGATACATTTATCCAGATGAAACACCATTGAGATCTGAGATCGAATATCCATAGTTTTTGATCCTATCGCGTCAAAAATTTTAGTACCGCGTTTCATTAATTCTTAAAGGTGCGCGGTACAATACTGCGATCCTATACGGATTTAAGAAACGCAGTATTAGAAAATAACCTTGTCCATTTTCGTAATAATAACGTGCGTATCTCGATTC
>MHFU01000068.1:7073-11048 GCA_001804345.1 Omnitrophica bacterium RIFOXYB12_FULL_50_7 | reverse complement strand
ATCCCACCCGTGATTTTTCTTTTGTTAAAGACACAGTACGCGCTTTTACCGCCTGCCTTGAATCTAAAAAGACAATCGGTAAAACGATCAATTTTGGGAGCAATTTTGAGGTATCGATCGGTGAGACCGTGAAACTGATCGCTGAACTTATGGATGTCAGGGTTACAATCGAGACCGAAGATGTGCGGATTCGACCTTCGAAAAGCGAGGTGGAACGCCTGTGGGCAGATAATTCCAAAGCAAAAAAACTTACGGGATGGGCCCCCAAGTACGGCGGCCTCGACGGTTTTAAAAGAGGTCTGACGGAGACGATCAAGTGGTTTACTGAAAGCGGACATCTGAAACAATACAAATCCCATCTATGCAACATGTAAACTCAAAGCTTGATAAAGCGGCTATCCTGAAAGCGATCCGGTCCTGCCTGCCCGCGGAACAGAAGAATGTGGAGCTTCACGAACCCTACCTTTGCGGGAATGAGTGGAATTACGTTAAGGAATGTTTGGATACCAATTGGGTGTCCTCGGTTGGAAAGTTCGTGGATGTTTTCGAACAGAAGCTGGCGGAATATACCGGCGTTAAGCGCGCTTTCGCGGTCGTGAATGGAACCGCAGCCTTGCATATTTCACTCAAGATGGCCGGCGTGGATGAGGGCAATGAAGTGCTTGTGCCGGATCTTACTTTCGTGGCAACGGCCAATGCAGTCACTTATTGCGGCGCGATCCCGCACTTCGTCGATTGCGATGAAATGACCCTGGGGGTTGATCCCAAGGCTTTATCAGATTATTTATCTAGGATCGCTGAAATTCGCGACGGGGAGTGTATCAATCGTGAGACCGGCCGCAAGATCAAAGTCTTGGTTGCGATGCATACCTTCGGCCATCCCTGCGATCTTGAAAAACTCAGCGATCTTTGCAAAAAATACAATCTCATCTTGATCGAGGATGCCGCGGAGGCTCTCGGATCTTTTTACAAGAACCGCCATGTGGGACACTGGGGAAAATTCTCGATATTAAGTTTTAACGGAAACAAGACCATTACAACCGGCGGGGGCGGGGCTATTCTGACGAATGATGAGAAGCTCGGTGTCCGGGCAAAACATATCGCGACGACCGCCAAATTGCCGCACCCTTTCATTTTTTTTCACGATCAGATCGGCTACAACTATCGCATGCCCAATATCAATGCGGCGCTTGGCGTTGCCCAATTGGAGAACTTGCCGCGCTTTCTGGAACGGAAACGTGTTCTGGCGATGCGGTACAAAAAATCTTTTCAGGATGTGGCCGGTGTCCGGTTCGTGGATGAACCGGGTTTTAGTAAAAGCAATTTTTGGTTGAACGCCATTTTGCTTGATGCAGATACGGCCGCCGAGCGGGACGGGCTGTTGGAGTATTTGAGGGCGGACGGTATTAAGGCGCGTCCTGCCTGGACATTAATGCACAAGCTTCCCATGTTTCAAGATTGCCCGCGCATGGAGATCCCCATGGCAGAGGCTATGGATTCCCGTTTGATTAACATTCCGAGCAGTGCTTTTTTATGAGAAAAAGAAAGATTTGCATCGTGACAGGTTCCCGAGCGGAGTACGGCCTCCTCTATTGGCTGATGAAAGAGATCCGTAAAGACCAGTCAATTCATCTTCAAACCGTCGTAACCGGAAGCCATCTTTCGGCGGCCTTTGGATCGACGTATCGGGATATCGAAGCGGACGGTTTCAAGATCGACCGGAAGATCCCGATTCTGACTCACGATACCACCGCGACGGGTGTCACCCGTGCTCTCGGAAAAGCGGTGATGGGTTTTGAGGATGCTTTTAAGGATTTAAGGCCGGACTGGGTGGTTGTTCTTGGAGATCGCTATGAGATCCTGGCAGCGGTCGAGGCGGCTTTGATCGCCAGGATTCCCGTGGCACATCTCGCGGGAGGCGATCTCACGGAGGGTGCTGTAGATGATTCGATCCGGCACGCGATTACGAAAATGTCCCATCTGCATTTTGCAACCCATGCTGCGGCTGCCCATAGAATACGACAGCTTGGCGAGGCCCCTGGAACGGTTTTCAACGCGGGGCATATCGGACTTGACGGGGTACGGAATACGGATCTTTTGAGCCGTTCGAATCTCGAAAAAAGCCTGCGCTTCAAATTCCGGAACCGGAACCTTTTGGTCACGTTCCATCCCGCCACGCTGGATGCAATGCCATCGATCCGGCAACTCGGCGAATTGCTTTCGGCCCTGGCACGTCTTGGGCCTGACACAGGTTTGATCTTCACCGCTTCCAACGCGGATACCGAGGGAATCAAAATGAATCGGAAGATCAAAATTTTTGCTGCCGCTCATGCCAACGCCTGTTTTGTTCCTTCGTTGGGCCAGCGACGCTATTTAAGCACTATGAAATACGTCGATGCCGTTGTGGGGAATTCCTCGAGCGGCATTTACGAGGCACCTTCTTTTAAAATACCGACAGTGAATATCGGTGACCGCCAACAGGGTCGCCAGCAGGCTGCGTCCGTGCTTAATTGTCCTCCACAGGCTTCCAGGATCTATCGGACGATCCTTAAGGCTTTCAAGAAAGATTGTTCGAAAGTTCTCAATCCTTACGGCGATGGACGGTCAGCTCCGAGAATCCTCCGGGCGATCAAAAAGATCCGGGATCCCCAAAAACTTCTAAAAAAACGGTTTCGGGAGATCTGAAATGAAGAACAGGAATTCAACTTATATCATCGCGGAAGCCGGTGTGAATCATAATGGTTCTTTGGGCTTGGCTAAACGCCTGATCGATGAGGCCAAGAAGGCGGGAGCCGATGCCGTGAAGTTTCAGACCTTTCATGCGGAGGACCTTGTCACTGAGGCGACGCCCAAAGCGGCTTATCAGCTACGTGATCGAAAGAGTGGAATGATGCAGCTGGCGATGTTGAAGAGGCTGGAGTTAAGCGGGCGTGATCATAAGATGCTATATCGCTATGCCCAAAAGAGAAAGATCGAGTTCTTGTCGACGCCCTTTGATATTCAGAGCCTTGATTTTTTAGTAAAGCTGGGGATAAAAAAAATAAAGATCTCATCGGGCGACCTGACGAACGGTCCGCTCCTTCTGGCAGCGGCACGAACAAGGTTGCCCGTGGTCCTTTCAACCGGAATGTCAACGATCAAGGAAATTGAGGACGCGTTTGCCGTCCTTGCTTTTGGCTACAGCCGCCCGCGAGCGGAGATGCCGACACTTGCAAAAGCACGAGGGCTCCTTCAAGGACGCGAATCAAAGGCTCTGTTGTTTCGTAATGTTAGCCTGCTTCATTGCACGACAGAGTACCCGGCGCCGTTCAGCGAAGTGAATTTGCGTGCCATGGACGCTATGCGCGAGCGATTTTGCTGCAGGATCGGCTTTTCAGATCACAGCGAGGGGATTGTCGCGTCGATCGCGGCCGTTGGCCGTGGCGCAGTTGTGATCGAAAAACATTTAACATTGGGCAGGAACATGCCGGGACCTGATCACCGTGCCTCGCTCGAACCGGCTGAATTTGCAGCCCTTGTCCGGGGAATCCGAGCCGTTGAGGCGATGCTTGGTAGCGGGGAGAAGGAACCCACAAAATCCGAAATGAAAAATATTCCGGTAGCCCGCAAGTCACTCGTTGCGGCGCGCCCCATTCTTCGGGGAGAGTTTTTTACCGATAAAAACCTTGCGTCCAGGCGCGCGGGTAAGGGGCTTTCACCGATGCGCTTTTGGGATATGTTGGGAAAAAGAGCAAAGCAAAATTATAAGACGGACCAAAAGGTGAGATTATGAAACTTCCGGTGATCGTTCTGGGTGCGGGCGGACATGCCCGGGTATTGATGGATGCGCTTAGACTGAGCAAGGTGAAGGTGCTCGGTGTCACCGATGTGCAGCCCTCTCGTGTGGATAAAAGAAAACTACAAACACCCATCCTTGGAAATGATACAGCCGTGCTTTCCTACAGTCCGAAGAAAGTGTTTCTTGTGAACGGTCTT
>MHFU01000068.1:6842-6988 GCA_001804345.1 Omnitrophica bacterium RIFOXYB12_FULL_50_7 | reverse complement strand
GATTCAGACGAGGGCGTCGATAGGTCAGAATACGATCATCAATACCCGGGCATCGGTGGACCATGACTGCCGCATCGGTTCCCATGTGCATATCGCCCCAGGCGTGGTGCTGTCGGGGGGAGTCCGGATCGGTGATGAAAGCCACA
>MHFU01000068.1:0-6829 GCA_001804345.1 Omnitrophica bacterium RIFOXYB12_FULL_50_7 | reverse complement strand
CGTAATCATTCAAAATGTTGTTTTGCCGGACCGCTCGTTCGTCAAAGCGGCTTCCCTGGTGACCCGGAATCATCGTTCCGTAAAAGGAAGGGATAATTTATGAAGGATTGGAAAAAAGCTGTTTTAAAAGATTCCGCAACCATGAAAGATGCCATGGAGGCAATTGACCGGAGCTCTCTCCAGATTGTTGCTATTGTTGATGGAGAGAACCGTTTGGTGGGAACGGTAACCGACGGAGATATTCGCCGCGGTATCTTGGGGGGGCTGACGTTTACCGTACCCGTGCGCCAGATTATGAGGAAAAAGCCCAAGAGCGCAACCGTGCACCAAACACGAGAAGATATTCTAGACTTCATGAAACAGAAAAAGATTCACCAGATGCCTGTCCTTGATGACGAAAGTAAAATTGTCGGCATCGAAGTCCTGGACGAGCTTTTGGCACCGCCCTCCAGAGAAAATTGGGTCGTCCTGATGGCGGGAGGGCTGGGAACTCGCCTTCGTCCGCTGACGGACGCTGTCCCTAAACCCATGATCCCAATCGGGCAAAAGCCGCTCCTCGAAAACATTCTTGAAAATTTCATCGAATACGGGTTTAAAAATTTTTTCATATCCGTACATTACAAAGACCATGTAATCCGGAATTATTTCGGGGACGGAAGCCGTTGGGGTGTTAAGATCCGTTACCTTTCCGAAGGTGAAAGGCAGGGGACGGCGGGGGCTTTGAGCCTCCTGCCGAAAAAAACTAGCGAGCCGATCTTTGTTATGAACGGAGACCTTCTGACAAAGATCAATTTTGCTCAGCTCCTTCATTTTCATTCCGAACACAAACTGGCCGCGACCATGTGTGTTCGCGAATATGACTTCCAGGTTCCCTACGGTGTTTTGACGCTTGAGGGGCATTGCATCAAGAGTATTGACGAAAAGCCGACGCAGAAATTCTTTGTCAACGCAGGGATTTACGTTTTGGAGCCGCGGGTCCTTAAGTTGATCCCGAAGAGGAAGTTTTATGATATGCCGCAACTTTTTAAGGATCTAATGGCGAAGGGTGACGCTACGGCGGCTTTTCCGATCCGCGAGTATTGGATCGATATTGGGCATTTGCGGGATCTGATCCGCGCGAACGGGGATTTTGAGGAGGGATACTGACTCAATTTGAATGCTCGACAGAAAAAGGTGATGGAACACCTTAAGAGAAGCGGCGTTATTTCTCGCAAAGAATATGCTGCTATGGCAAAGGTTTCATTAAGGCAGGCGAATAACGATTTGGATGATCTTTTAAAAAAGAATATCTTTGTTCAAATCGGCGCGGGTCGCGCCACGAAATACCGAGTGCGCGATTAGTGCACGATTAGTGCACGATTTAAAATGATGTTTCTCGATTGTTGCAAATAGGGACACGGAATAAAAATGAAAGCACTCGTGATAGGTTTTGGATCGATCGGAAGCCGCCACGCACGCATCCTCATGGAACTTGGCTGCGATGTTGGAGTGGTTTCGCGGCGGGCGATAGATTTTTCGAAGAGTTACCTCTCTTTGGAAAAGGCTCTCAATGAACACCAGCCGGACTATATTGTGATTGCTAATCGAACAAGCGAGCATTTTTTGACTCTTAAAAGATTGCAGGCACTGCGGTTTCAGGGCATTGTCATGGTGGAGAAGCCCCTTTTTGGACGCGCCGAAAGGTTCGATCCGAAGTATTTCAAGAAAGTTGTGGTGGGTTATAACCTTCGCTTTCATCCGCTGATCATGAAACTTCGAGCCTTGCTCAAGGGACGGAAGATCCTGACGGCGCAGACTTATGTTGGAAAGGATCTTCGCAAGTGGCGCAAGAACGCCGATTACCGTAAAAGCTATTCCGCTCTCAAGGATGAGGGCGGCGGCGTTCTGCGAGATCTTAGCCATGAACTTGACTACATGAATTGGATTTTAGGCGGCTGGAAGGCAGTGACGGCGGTGGGTGGACATTATAGTCGCCTGGCGATCGAAACGGACGACGCTTATTGTGTGATGATGAAGACGAAACGCTGCGAAAGCGTGCTCGTCCAAATGAATTATGTCGATCATGCGGGACATCGCGCCATGATCTTCAATTCCGATGATCTCACCGTGAAGGTTGATCTTATGAATGGCTGGATCGAAGTGAATGGAAAAAAACAGAAATTTGAATCGGAGCGGGACCAAACTTATCGCGATGAACACAGGGCGGTAATGGCCGGGAAGTGGAACAATCTTTGTTCTTATGAAGAAGCCATGGATATTATGCATTTGATCGAATCGGCTGAAAAGTCGTCCAAAACAGAAAAATGGGTGAAAAAATGAAGCGGGTCTGCACGATTTGCGCTCGCGGCGGCTCCAAAGGAGTTCCGAACAAGAATATCCGGGAGCTGAATGGGAAACCGTTGATTGCCTATAGCATTCAACAGGCGCAAGCCGTTCGCCTTTTTGATGTGATCGCGGTAAGCAGCGATTCGGATCTTATCCTTCAGACCGCAAAAACCTGGGGAGCAGAGCTCTTGATCAAACGCCCGGAGAATCTGGCTTCGGATACGGCACCGAAGATTCCGGCGATCCAGCACTGCGTTCTGGAAACAGAAAAACTGAGCGGAAAGACCTTTGACACGATCTGTGATCTGGATCCGACCTCGCCCTTCCGTATCGTGGGAGATATACACCATTGCGTTCAATTGTTGGAGTCGCGGGGAGTTGCCAACGTGATCACCGGAGCGCCGGCGCGAAAATCCCCTTATTTTAATCTGGTAGAGATTGATTCGAGCGGCGTGGCGAGACTTTCGAAACAATGGGAGAAAAAGGTTGTGCGTCGCCAGGATTCGCCGAAGTGTTTCGATATGAACGCGTCGATCTATGTGTGGCAAAGGGGGGCGCTTATGAATTCGGACTCGGTTTTCCTGGAGGATACTCTTTTTTATGAAATGCCGCGGGAGCGTTCGATCGAGATCGACACTGAATTTGATTTTGAGGTCGCGGCACATTTTGCCCGGAAAGGCTGCTTATGAAAAAAAATGCCTACAAAAACATCTTTGATCTGAAAGGCCGGACGGCTGTTGTAACCGGAGGTGTGGGTATCTTGGGAAAACATTTTTGCGAAGGATTAGCGTCCTTTGGAGCCCATGTCGTGGTGGTGGATCAACTCGAGCGTGACTGCTCGAAATTCGCGGTTTTTCTCGCAAAGAAATATCGCGCTAAGGCTCTCGGAATTGGATGTGATGTATCAAGCCCATTATCGGTCAAGGCTATGGTCCGCCGCATCGTCGATGAATTTGGCGGTATCCATATCTTGCACAATAACGCGGCTACAAAAACAGATGACCTCAAGGCGTTTTTTGCTTCGACCGAAAATTATTCTCTGGAAGAGTGGCGAAAGGTCATGGCGGTCAATCTCGACGGCATGTTTCTGGTCGCGCAAGCTGTTGGTAAGCAGATGACGAAGCAAAAGACCGGCGGCAGCATTATTCAAACGGCTTCGATCTATGGCGTTATGGCACCAGATCAGAGGATTTATAAAGGTTCCCGCTATCAGGGACGTCCGATAAATACGCCCGCGGTTTATTCAGCTTCCAAAGCTGGCGTAGTAGGCCTGACAAAATATCTGGCGGCTTACTGGGCTGCGAAGAACATCCGAGTGAACGCGCTTGTCCCCGGCGGTGTTGAGAGCGGACAGAACAAGGTTTTCAGCAGAAAGTACTCAGCGCGTGTTCCCATGGGCCGCATGGCTCGTGCGGATGAAATGGTCGGTGCTCTTATATTTTTAGCCTCCGATGCTTCGAATTATGTCACGGGCCATGTTCTGATGGTCGATGGTGGGCTTCATGTCTGGTGATTTTGTTGAACTGACGCGGCCGCAGCAATTGGCGAAAAACATTGTAGTGGTAGATGGCATGCCCCACGTGGGGAAACAGCTTGTGGCCCAGTTTATAAGCACTATCGAGCGCGGTGAGATTAGTGTTGTGAATTCTACGATCGACAATCTTTGCATTGCCAGCGCATTTGGAAAGATTCAGTGCGATGCGGCGAAAGCCATCATTAATCTTTCTGCCGATATGGACCTGTATAATCTTATGATATCGCGGCATACGAATTTTCGCAAAGCCGACGATACGGGTGTTTTTCGAAATCTCGTCAGCGCCCGCCATCAGCGACGACTCTCGATGACGGACGGTGATCCAGTTGTGGATCGGATCCGCAAAGCATGTCCAATCCTTACCTATATGACCCACCATCTTTTTGGAATCTCACGTCCCGTTCTTGACGCTTTCGGAAGCCGTCTGAAACTATTTGTGGTTTGCGTTCGTCATCCGCTTTGGGTTATCGATCTGTGGGTGCGAAAAAAATGGCATCTGCGCATTGGCCGGGAATTACGAGAATTTCAGATGTGTTGCCGGGTTGGAAATCAGAACGTTCCCTGGTTTGCGGGCAAATGGATACCAAACTATTCAAAGATGATGCCCGTGGAACAGGCTGTTGCCGTTTTACAAGTATTTCACGATCGATATCGTGACCAAATGAGGAGAATCACTCCTGTTGAACAGAAGAAGGTTTTGTTCGTTCCATATGAGCTCTTTACTGCCAATCCATGGCCATATCTCGATCAAGCAGCAATTCGGTTGAAGTCCCGATACACGCAACTTTCTCATCGTATGGCCAGAAGCCTCTCTATCCCGCGGCCCATTCTTACAAATTTGGACATCGCTGTTCAGCAGAAAAAAGTTGAAAAAATGATGCGACTGGAAAACACCCCACGAGTGGCCCGGCGAATTCTGGATGGCCTCTGCCATGATTACGAGCAATGCTTGAAAAACCATAACGAAAAGGGAACGATATTACGATGATCTGCGCACTCATGCTGGGACGAAAAGGAAGTGTGGGCTTTCCGGGCAAGAACTTATACCCGGTACTAGGGCGTCCCTTGATGGTTTATCCCCTGCTGGGGGCAAAGCACTCTAAGTTTGTTGATAAGATCTACATCTCAACGGATGATGAACAGATCATGGAGATTGGCCGTCAGCATGGCGCCGAGATCATCGTTCGACCTCCCGAACTTGCCTCGAAGACGGCTCTTGGGGAGCACGCTTATTTGCATGGTTACAAAGTGATCAGCGAGAAGTTAAAGGAAAAGCCGGAACTTTTGGCCTTGCTGCACTGCAATGGAGCGACCCTCCTTGCTTCGACAATTGACCGTGGCGTCGAGGTCCTGCGCCAGAATCCAGCAATCGATTCCGCCGTCACGGCGTCTGCCTACAATATGTGGTCACCCATGCGCGCGAGGCGGGAAGATTCCGAGGGGCTTTTGAAGCCATTCGTCCCTTTCGAAACCTTTGGGGACCCCAAAGAGATCAATTGCGATCGTGATTCCATGGGGGATGTATGGTTCGCGGATATGGCCTTATCCCTGGTCCGCTCCCGGTGTATGGATCATATGGATGACGGCCTTTTACCGCAGAAGTGGATGGGGAAGAAGATCTACCCCTTGAAGCAATGGGGCGGATTAGATGTGGATTTTGAATGGCAGATCCCCCAGGTGGAGTTCTGGCTTCGGAAGAACGGGTTTTCGAAAAGCAAGACACCCTACGGTGCCGGTTCGATTAAGTAGGCGGCAGAAGCTCAAAATGAGCAGGAGAATCAAATGGCCGTGAAAGCGTACGAAAAACGGGACAGTTTTGATAGCTTCCGTTCCAAACAAGTCTTTGACCCATCTGCCATCCGTGAGAGGGTGAAGAGAATTGAGTCCGGGATTTTGAGAGGAGAGGGCTCCTATTTTAATAAGATTGTGGCAGCCGCAATCCGGGACATTCTGGACCCATCGCCTTCGCCGGCAAAATTCGCGCTTTCCCCGCATGCGTTCAATGAGATTACCCGTGTCTCGGATGAGATGCTATCCCGGTACTTGTTCTATCGGTACCGATATGATGTTTTTCCGCGAACCTTCCAGAAGGATGATTTTCCGCCCTGCATTCAGGTGGAAGTAACCTCGATCTGCAATTACCGCTGTGTTTTCTGTTATCAGATTGATACGTCTTTGACCGCCAGAGATCAGGGGCACATGGGAATGATGCCATTTCCGCTTTTCCAGCGGGTCATCGATGAGGCGGAAGGGAAATGCGAGGCAGTGACGTTGGCTTCACGGGGGGAGCCGCTTGCGAACAACAACCTGGTCAAAATGCTGCACTACATGAAGGGTAAATTCCTGGCCTCCAAGGTCAATACGAACGCGTCGCTTTTGACCGAGGAAGTTGCGCACGGGATCCTTGAATCCGGGCTTTCTATCCTTGTTTTTTCGTGTGATGCGGCCGACGAAAAACTATATCGGCAGTTGCGCGTCCGGGGGGATCTGCAAACCGTACTAAAAAATATCCGTCGTTTTAAGGACATCAAGGAAAAATATTATCCCGATTCCCGTCTCATCACGCGTGTTTCTGGTGTTAAAGCCGATCCCCGCCAGAGTATGGAGACAATGTCATCGCTCTGGAGTGAGCTGGTTGATGAAATCGCTTTTGTTAACTATAACCCCTGGGAGAATACCTACGCCCAGCCGGAGAACAATGAAGAACGGCCTTGTTCTGATCTGTGGCGACGCTGCTTCGTCTGGTGGGACGGACGCGTCAATCCATGTGATACCGATTATCTGTCCAAGCTGAGTGTCGGTAATGTGAACCAAACTTCCATCCAGGAGCTTTGGGGTTCCGGACCGTATCAAGAGCTTCGTACGCATCATTTTCATAAGGACCGCCGGCATTTTGATCCCTGTAAGCGCTGTGTGCTCGTATGAAACGAGGCTGCAAGACTATTCAACCGCGGGCAGCGATCGAAGCAT
>MHFU01000067.1 GCA_001804345.1 Omnitrophica bacterium RIFOXYB12_FULL_50_7 | reverse complement strand
TGCGAATATCACGATCAGTTTTTTAAGCCTCGTGCTTTTTGCCTTTATTTTGGGGGTTGAAGGCCTTCTGAATATTCTTTTAAAGATCGGCTTTCATTCTCAGACCGTGATGTTGACCCTGGAGCTTTCGCGCATTCTTTTTCCTTATCTCTGGTTCCTGTCGCTTTACGCGCTCGGGATGGGGATTTTAAACAGCCACCGTCATTTTCTCGCGCCTGCCATGGGTCCCGCGATCTTGGATCTGGTGTGGATCGGTGCGGTACTATGGGTGCCGTCCTGGGTGGGACATGATTATCTTGCCAAAATTAGCTGGCTTTCCTACGTGATCCTATTGGGCGGGTTTCTGCACGTGGCGGTGGAGTTGCCGCCGCTTCGCAAGTTGGGGTTCAAGTTCCAATGGATATGGAACACCGGTTATGAAGGTCTCAAGAAGACATGGTCACTTTTGCTTCCGGTGGTTCTGAGTTTTGCGGTTGTTCAGATCAATATCACCGTGGATATGACGCTCGGAATGGCAATCGGACCAGGCGCGAACTCAAGTCTTTGGTACGGGAACCGGCTTATGCAATTTCCACTCGGTGTGTTCGCGTTGGCGATGGGGACCGCTCTTTTGCCTATGCTCGCGCAGCAGATCGCGCGGGGCGAAAAGGAAGCGTCTCGAAAGACACTTTCATTCGCGCTTCGGAGCATTTTCTTTATTATCATTCCATCCTCTGTGGGGCTGATCGTGCTCCGTGAGCCGATCATCCGGATGCTTTTTGAGCGTGGCGAGTTTGACGCGGTTTCGACCGCGCGCAGCTCCGCCGTTCTTTTGGGGTACACGATCGGACTTTTTGCGTTCGCGGGACAGAAGATCATGAACAGTGGCTTCTATGCCGCCCAGGATTCCCGGACTCCGATGCGGACCTCAATCATCGCGCTTATTTCGAATATTGTCCTGAATCTGATCCTGATGGTGCCTTTCAAAGAAGCGGGGCTTGCGGTCGCGACTTCGATCTCCGGTATTATTCAGTTCGGGCAGTTGATCTATTTCTATCCCAAAAAAGTCGGAGAATTCCCGTTCCGGGAGGTCAGCGCTTCATTTTTGCGCATTCTGCTCGCGTCACTCGTGATGGGAGTGATAGGTCACTACAGTCTTGAATTTTTCAGGAGCTGTATCCCGGGGCAGAGTACCAAGATGCAGCTTCTTCAGGTGTTTGGCAGCATCGCCATCGCAACGGTTGCTTATCTGGGGCTGTGTCTCGCGTGCCATGTTCCTGAAGCCAAGGAGGCTTGGGCCTGGTTCCGGAAAAAACGTAAACCGGCCGCCAATCCGATCGATGTTGAAAATTTGATGGATGGTGCATAACAACTCGGGGAACGTGGAACGGGAAACGCATAGATCTTTTCGTTAAGCGTTCCCCGTTACCCGCTTCCCGGGGTGCTGAACAATCATGAAAAATATAAATCTTTTTCGAGGTCTTAGCCTGTTGGTTGATAAGCTTCCACTCACCCCCGGCATTTACCTGATGCGCGATGCGCGGGGAGAAATTCTCTACATCGGGAAGGCCAAGTCCCTCCGCAAACGAGTGCGTTCGTATTTCAAGGTTCCTGCGCCGATCCCAAAGATCACGATCCTTATGAGCAAGGTGCGTTCGATCGATCATATTGATACGCCGACTGAGGTCGATGCGCTGCTCCTCGAGGCGCATCTGATCCGCAAACACCAACCTCGCTACAATCAGGATTTGAAGGACGATAAAAGTTTTCCGCTTCTCAAGATCACGCGGGAAAAATTTCCAAGGATCTGCGTTACGCGACAGAGGAATGACAAGCGGGCGATCTATTACGGTCCCTACACCGACGCAAAGCTTTTACACCAAGCCGTGAACTTGATGAGCGACCTGTTTCCGATCCGGAAATGTCAGTTGCTCCCGAAGGTCGCGTGCCTTTACCATCATATCGGTCAGTGTCTTGCCCCGTGCATCAGGCCGGAGGTGAAACCGGAATACGACCGTCTGATTAACGAGGTGAAACGTTTTCTTGGGGGAGGCAAAAAAAGCTTTGCTCAGTATCTCAATGACAGGATGAAACGGGCGAGCCGGGAGTTGCGATTCGAGGATGCTCAATTTTTCAAGGAGCAGATCGATGCTCTTTCGAAGCTCCGCAAAAAACGATTTTTCTTCAAGAATCCGGGCCAAGGTATTTCGCTTTCGGCGACGATCGAACTGAGACAGCGTCTCGAGCTCGATAGGATCCCTGAGAGGATCGTTTGTTTCGATGTCTCGAACGTGCAGGGCGACCAGGCCGTGGCATCGAAAGTGAGCTTTTACTGGGAACTTCCGGACAAGTTCGGGTACCGGCGCTACAAGATCCAAGGTGTTTCCGGGATTAATGATTATGCCATGATCGCCGAGGCTTTGACGCGTATGCTTCGTGGCATCAAGGAAGGCCGGGAAGATTTCATGCCGGATCTCATTATGATCGATGGCGGGAGGGGGCATCTCAACACGGCTGCCAGGGTGCTCGCGCGGGAGGGGATGTCCACGGTCGATCTCATTTCCATCGCCAAACAGTTCGAGTGGATCCACTCACCGAAATTCCGGGCGCCGCTTGTCTTGGCCTCAGATTCCCCGGCTCTCTACCTTCTCAAAAAGATCCGGGATGAGGCGCACCGGTTCGCCATCACTTATCACCGCAAGCTTAAGTCGAAGGCCTTGCAGCGATCTGCTTTGGATGATATCCCGGGTATTGGTGAGAAACGTAAACGTGTCCTTCTTGGTCATTTTAATTCCATAGACGAGATTCGTTGCGCCAGCATCGAAAAGCTTCGATCCATTCCCGGCATCGACCCTAAAACCGCTAAAAATGTGGCTGAATTCTTCAAAACAAGCGCTAAGCGGTGAGGTTGTTGAACTATCAAAAAATAGCAATTTATAGCGCATAATTGCACTATAGAGTTCCTCGAAATCCGCATCAAAAATCATAAAAAAAAGTTCAAATTTTCTCTCTACAGCCCTTGCAGAAGCCTGTTTATGTGTTAGCTTTTCCAAAGACTTTAGAAAACAAATAATGCCGTCCCAATTCCAATCAATCGGGGCATTGCGGTCCCAATACTGATCAATGACCGCGAAGCGGTAATTGGGGCCGTCCAAACTACCATGATGGAAAAAAATAAAAAGTTTTGGCGGAGATTGGGACGGTCTTGGTTACCCTATAGTAAAAAATGCGTAAACGTTCATGTACCCCACCCTGTCCACACCCGGTGTGGACAGGGTGGGAAGATGGAGGCTGAACGGTTACAAAAATGCCGGGGCAAATGAACCAGAAAACATCTCTACAGAAGAGTCTATTTCCGCGTCTTTCTCTCAAGGCGATCAGTCTGTTCACGGTGATCGTTTTCTTGTGCTCCGATTTCCTTTCGTTTCCACCCCAAGCTTTGGCCTATGAAAAGCCGACTATCGACAATCGACTATCGACTACAGACCAAGGTTCTGGGTTTCAGTCTCCCGTCTTTGGTCTTCAGTCTGAAGTGATGGTTCCTTCTGAAATTGGAACGATCACGGAAGCTTCGCTTCCTCAGACCATAGACCACAGACTGCAGTCCCAATTCCAATCATTTGAAGCGAAGCGGAAATTGGGGCAGTCCCGACTACCGCCGATTAAAGAAAATCAGAAGTCGGGACAGACCACAGACAAAAACAAAAAATCTGTGGACCGTGGACTGTGGGCCGTGGACCGCTTTGTCGTGCTTATCCAAGACGCCCACGCGATTCCGGATGCGCAGCGTTCCCTCGAAAAACTGATTGAATATTTTCAGAAAAAATACGGCGTCAAAACTGTCGCGCTTGAAGGTGCGGAAGGCCGTCTCGACTCGACCCTCTTCCGTTTGTTCCCGGATGCCGAAAAACGCCAAAGTGTTTTTGCCGATTACCTTGCGTCCGGTGAACTTTCCGGTGCGGCGGCGGCGAGCGTTCTTTCTTCCAGCAAAGCGGATTATGTTGGTATTGAGGACTGGAAGCTCTATCAGGAAGGAGTCGCTGCTTTCCTCAAGGGTCTTCAAAAACAGACAGAGTTCAACGCGCAACGCGCAACGCTCAACGAAGGACTCGAAAAGCTAAAGCAAAAATACTATTCCGCAAACGCGCAAGAGTTTGACGAGCGGCTTTCGGCGTGGAATGACAAACAAGACGGTTTGCCAGAACTTTTGAGCTATCTTGCTATGTACCAAGTACCAGGTACCAAGTACTTGGTACTTAGTACATTGCTCAATGCTTTTAAGCAGGAAAAACAAGGATCCAGTCCGGAACTTGACCGAGAGATCAAACACCTCGCTGCGAATGTCCAATTCCAGCTAAAAGATAGAGCCGCGAAAGCAAAATTCAGCGAGATCCAGCAATCATTTCAAACCGGACAGATGGGGCGCGTCGAATTTGCGTATGAGGTGTGGAAGCTTTTGTCCTGTGTCGTCCCCGAAGGTATTGATCGGGGACCCAGTATTGGATTCCCGATAAAAGCATTCGGGAATGACAAGGTTTTCAATATTTCCACTGACCTTAAGGCGCTCATCGCCACCCACGAAAAACTTGTCGGACTCAAAGGTCCTGCGTTTGTGAACGAGCTGGAAAAGTTTTTGGGAGAAGTGAAAGTGAAAGTCTTCGTTACTCCGGAAGAAAAATCCATCGCGGGACTTGATGAACAGATGCGGCTTCTTGAAAAACTTTCGAAGTTTGAACTTTCGCGTAGCGAGTGGCAACAGCTCCAGCTCGGAGACCAGAGACCAGCGACCCGAGACTTTAGAGCGGAAGATATCAAACGTCTTGAAGAAGCAGTGATTACTACTCGTACTCAGCTTGGCGAATTCGGAAAATTTTATCAACTGGCGTTGAAGCGAGAAGATGTTTTTTTTGAAAAGGTCTCTAGTCTCGTGTCTCAAGTCTCGTGTTCCGTTGCTGTTGTGACAGGAGGATTTCATACTCCGGGTCTTGCGCAACGGTTCAAAGAACAGGGGATCCCGTACGTTGTTGTGTCGCCGGCCATGAAAGAGATCCCGCAAGACCAACGTTATGTTGATTACATGCAGGGGCAGGTTTCCTGGCGCAAGTTCTTCAGACCCGTGAACGGTAAAGTCAATTTGTACGATGCTTTCTCGCACGCTACCGTCGACAAGCTTTTATCGCTAAGTACTAAGTACCAAGTACCAAGTACTCAGCACATAGTACATAGTACATGGCAAGCCAGTTCTGAGCTCAAGGAATGGCGCGACGAAATCATTCGTTCCCTTGCTGCAGAAGGCCGTATAGGAGAACACGCAAAATATACCCGTTTTATCGATCAACAGGTCGCCGAACACTCCGAAGAATTTAAAACCCTTAAAGAAAAATGGACCGCCAAATTTGAGGACTTTATTCAAAAACTCCAGTTCCTCGGCAAAAACAATCAACTCACCGAACCCAATATCGCCAAACTTTTAGGGCAGCCAGCGAATCAAGTACCCTATGCTGTTGCTTCGTTTGTGCCGGGGATGAGTGTGCCGGCGAAATGGACTAGTTCGGAGTATGGAGTCCGGAGTATGGTGCAGAAACGAGAAACAACTCCAAACTCAGGACTTCGAACTCAAAACTCGACCGTGCCACCGGTTGTGCCCCTTCCCGCTCCGGCAAAATTGAATGAACCTGCGCGAGCGGAATTGCATGGCGCGCAAGAAACGGAGGGTCGTCTTCTCCATCAGGACAGAGCGATGTCTCTTGCCATGGGCGGCGCTATGTCTGTTGGCATTGCGGTTTTCGATTTTCGTCAACGTTCCGAGATGCGGGCCACCACTAATCAAAATAAAAATGTTTCAGTAGGCTCGCGGGAACCCGAAGTTCCCGTCTTCGCACCGGCAGGCCCAAAGCCCAATGCTCTTGGCACTCCGCCTGGCTTGCCGTCCTCGAAGAGGATTGGGCTCGATGCCCTTCGCTCCGGCGTTATGAAACACTCGTCCGGGCAGAGTTTAGGCAAGTCGGGGAGGGAAGCGGTTGTTTTTAAGAAAAACGGCAAGGAGCTGACAGTTTCCAAAGAGTATTTACAAAGGCTCGCGGAAAGGACGCGCTTTGCGCGTGAGTTGGACGTTGAACTTAACACCCAACTTTATATCAAAGATGGTCAAGTAGTAGGAATGTCTCCCGCAAGCACTGACTCGACGGCCCTGATCGTTGTGACGCCTGTAGCCCGCGATGAAAACACAGTTACCGAAACAACGGATTATTTTCATGCCGCTTGCCGTTTCATTTTTCCTGCGGTGGAATTATCCGACGGCATTCTTGATCTTCGGAAAGAAAAAGGACAAAGGGGAGATCTTGAAGAGAAGAAAAAACAACTGGCGACGTTGTTAGAAGAATATTTCCGTTGGACAAAAAGCGAGGCGACCATCGATCTTTATTCTCTGAGGAGGGGTGTTCGATATACGCTGGAGCAAGCTACCCTGCCGCCTCTCGAAGAGCTGATCCTGGATTTTTCTCATGCGAGGTTCGTAGTAACGCGATGGTTCGCAGAAGAGTTGTTAGAAAAGGGCGATGAGACATCTGTGGATTATGATGAAGATGAGGTTGTTAAGGTCCACAATCATCCGAATGGCAATCCTTCGCCCCCTAGCGCGATTGACCCAAATGGTGATCTTAATATAAAAGGTTTTTTTGGAGGTGAGGTGAGCGGGTTAATTTTGGATACCCCTCTCGGGGAGGAGTTATTCTTCTTTTGCGAAACGGACGAGCGGAGGCGCTCAGAATATGAAAGACTTTACGATCTGTACTGGTACAAAACGGGAGAGCCTGAAATCGACCCAACGCCTGCCAACGTTTGGGACCCGGAACGACGGACCTTTACTCGCAGCATCAACGAAAAACAGGCTCTGGAGACTTTGAGGGGTTTGGCCATGGATGCCGGGGGGAAGCCGATCCTTTTAAATGCAGTAAGAGGGCTTCGCAATGAGGGCAGAGGTTCTTGG
>MHFU01000066.1 GCA_001804345.1 Omnitrophica bacterium RIFOXYB12_FULL_50_7 | reverse complement strand
TGGAAGCCGAAAAGCGCTACAAACTTATTGAGTCGGTTTGCTGTGAAGCTCTCAAGAAAAATCCGGTCAAACGGCTTTCAGTTTCCGAGAAACTGGACCGGGTCATGACCCACCGGATCTGGGGGCTGGCGATTTTTGTGGGTGTGATGGGGTTCATTTTCCAATCGATCTTTACCTGGGCATCATTCCCGACGGACCTGATCTCCGCAGGGATCGAGAAACTGAGCATTTTCGCTCAAGGGATCCTTCCGGATGGCGCACTGGAAAGTCTCGTCGTGGACGGAATGATCGCGGGTGTGGGAAACGTTGTGGTTTTTCTTCCTCAGATCATGCTGCTTTTCTTTTTTATCGCGCTTTTCGAGGACGTCGGTTATATGGCGCGGGCTGTTTTTGTTCTGGACCGGCTCATGAAAAAGGTCGGCCTGAATGGCAAGGCGTTCCTGCCGCTTCTCTCGGGTTTCGCGTGCGCGATCCCGGGGATCATGGCCACGCGGACCATCGAAGACCGGAACGACCGTCTCGCGACGATCCTTATCACGCCCCTCATGAGCTGTAGCGCCCGCTTGCCGGTTTATACCCTGATGATCGCGGCGTTCATTCCGGCGCTTCCGGTTCTTCCGTTTCTGGATTTAAAAGGATTCATCCTCCTTTCGATGTATGTCTTAAGCATCGCGTCCGGACTCGGCATGGCCGCATTGTTCAGAAAGACATTTTTGAAAGGGAACCGGATGCCTTTTATCTTTGAGCTGCCGCCGTACCGCATCCCTCATATGAAAACCGTTTTTCTCACCATGTGGGATCGCGCCAAGGCATTCCTCTTGCGGGCGGGTGGGATCATCTTTTGCCTTTCCATTGTTCTCTGGTTTCTCGTGAATTATCCCAAGAATGCCGAACTCGAGGCCCGTTTTCATCAGGATGAAACAACTGCCGAACAAATTCTAAAAGGAGAGGCACTCCAAAACCGTCTCTCCGAGATCGACCATGAAAAGAAAAATCAGCTGATCCTTTCAAGTTATGCCGGGCGTGCCGGAAAGTTCATCGAACCCGCGATCAAGCCCCTCGGTTTCAATTGGGAGATCGGGATCGGGCTTGTAGCATCTTTCGCGGCGCGGGAGGTCATTGTTAGCACGCTCGCGATCATCCATAACGTCGGGTCCGATGAAGGTGTTAGTACGGATCTTATCCAGACCCTTCAAAAGGAAAAAGACCCCGAGACAGGGCTTCCCAAGTACACTCCGCTCATTGCGGTTTCCCTCATGGTCTTTTATGTGCTGGCCATGCAATGTCTTTCCACGGTCGCGGTGGTGCAAAGAGAGACCGGTACATGGACCTGGCCGCTTTTTATGATTCTTTACATGACAAGCCTTGCGTGGGCCGGTTCTTTTATAGTTTATCAAGGCGGGCGGTTGTTGGGGTTTCAATAAAAATCGTTCCACGAGCCACGTTCCACGAATATCGTGGTGCCTAGCGTGTGAAGCGTGGAACTATTTAAGGAGAATAGATTGACTCACGAAATGCCGGGGCAAAATCTTTCAGAAAAGAAAGGAGCGGGCGCAGGAGCCGCCGGCTCCAGGCGCACGCTTTTTTCCGCGGATCTTTTCCGGGGGTTTCGGGAAATCACGATCGAACATTGCGGGCAGCATTACCGGCTCCAGATCACGAAGGCCGGCAAATTAATCTTGAACAAATAAACTGAAACCGTAGCCAGGGAAAAATGGGCTTCTCCATCTTGTACCCAGCAAAAATGCTCGAAAAGATCGCATCGCTCCTTACGTGTTTGAGCGATCGTGAAATTTTCGACAGGAAACAAGAAGGAGAAGACCATGGAAAAGGTTGTTTGGAGCAAGTTCTGTATTTTAAGGGCGGGGGGAATGCTGTTGCTGCCGCTCATAGTGTTGATGACCCCGAATGCGTTCGCTCACGAGCGGCATTATGTGTGGAACGCGGAATACCAGACGCTGCCGCAGGGGACCTTTGAATTAGAGAGTATTACAACCTCAAAAGTACCCGATCTCAAAAGATCTAACGTCAATAAGTGGGAATACAAGCAAGAGCTAGAGTACGGCTTGACGGACCATATTACGATCGCTCATTACGAGCATTGGGAGACAGTCAATAAATCCGGCACCGGTAAAGACAGCACAAAGTATTCTGGATTTGATTTTGAGGCTAAATACCGGATCGGAGAAATGGGGAAATATTGGGTCGATCCGCTTTTGTATTTTGAGATCAAACGCGATCCGCGGAAAAAAGACATACCCTTGACGTTGGAAGGGAAAATAGTGCTTTCCAAGGACATCGGTAAACTGAATGTTATTTACAACCAGATCATTGAATCACAGATGGGCCGCAAAGGTCTTACCGAGCAGGCGTTCACTTTCGGCTTGAATTATGAGATTTTGGACAGCGTCCGCTTGGGGTTTGAAACCAAGGGGCAGTATTGGAATCCCGAAAATCACCGCAATGAACTCGCGATGGGCCCGACGCTGAGTTATGTTCACCGGTACTTTTGGGTGGCTCTGGGTTCTCTTTTCGGCGTTAACCGTGCCGCTGACGATTGGCAGACGCGGCTTATCGTTGGCGTTCCGATAGGTTAATGAGTATGCGGAAACGAACGTCCCAGGCTTTCCTTGCGGCGGCAGGAGCTGTTCTTGCTGTTATGGCCAGTTCTGGCCCAGCGTGGTGCGGCTTTGAGAAAGGACAAACATGTCCCGTGATGCCCGGCCGACCGGTTAAAGAAAATTTTTTTGTCGATTATAATGGCAAGCGAGTTTATCTTTGCTGTGCTCCTTGCGTGAAGGCGTTTAAAAAACATCCGGAGAAGTACTCAAAAAATTCAGAATAAATTAAAAAGGGTTATCACTCCGGCTTTCATTTAGAATAATGCATCGAAAATTGGAGTGACCCTGTCGGGTATTACCATAAAAGTCAGCGCTGTAATCTGGCGGCACTATTTCCGGGTTTTTTTGAGGGCTAATCAGAATGCATCAAACAAACATACAACCTTGGCAGCACGCGCATACGTTCGGTCAGGATCAAAAAAGAGCTGGTGAGCGGAGGACCGTCATCGTCACGGTTTTGACGGCAGTCATGATGCTGGTGGAAATTGTGGCTGGCATCGCCTTCGGCTCAATGGCGTTACTTGCTGACGGTCTTCACATGGCTTCCCACGCGACGGCTTTGTGCATCAATGCCTTTGCCTATGTTTACGCCAGACATCATTCTCGCGATAAACGCTTTAGTTTTGGAACCGGGAAGGTGAACACGCTTGGCGGATTTACAGGCGCCGTGCTGCTGGGTTTTTTTGCTTTGTTCATGGCATGGGAAAGCATTAAAAGGATGGTTTCGCCGGTTGCGATCGAATTCAATCAAGCCATTTTTGTTGCTGTCATCGGTTTAGTTGTTAATGGAGTTTCTGTGCTTGTGTTAGATGTCAAGCGCACTAACCACCATCATGGGGAAGGCGGCCACCATCACGATCATTCCCATGACCATAACCTGCGCTCGGCTTATTTTCATGTTTTAGCTGATGCACTTACTTCCGTGTTGGCCATTTTCGCTCTTCTTACTGCTAAATACCTTGGATTGATCTGGATGGACCCTTTGATGGGAATTGTCGGCGCTGTTTTGGTTTCTCGTTGGGCGTGGAGACTATTGCGCGAAACCAGTTATATTTTACTCGATAGAGAAGGCCCTGAGTCTATTCAACGAAAGATTAAAGAAAACATCGAAAAAGATGGGGACAGCAGGATCACAGATCTTCATCTATGGTCTGTAGGGCCTGATATTTACAGCGCTATTATTTCGGTGGTTGCCAGTCATCCTCTTGAACCCGAGCACTATAAGAGGTTGATTTCTTCTGACCTCGGACTGGTGCATATAACAGTAGAAGTTTGTAAATGCAAGGATTCCAGTAACTGATTCTAAAACCCGGTTTTAGAATGGTAAAAAGGGAGAGACATGGACAAAACAGAGATCATGACGTTAAGTATTGTGGCTATTGCCGCATTGCTTGTAGTACGCTATTTCTGCAAGCGTAAAGGAGGCGGTTGTTGCTCCAAAGACTGCTTCAAACCCAAGGATCCTTCGTCAAAAAAATGATACTATCCACCATGAATTATTCCAGGGCGTTGATCTTTTCGGGGCTTTTGTTATTTCTTTGTTATGACGCGGGATATGCCACGCACGTTGCTGATAACCTGGCGATCGAGGAGCATTCCAAGGTCGTGACGACGGATGCGACGCCTAACGATCCCGGTCAGGTGGAGTTTTGGGGCTCTTATGTGCTCCAGGGAGGTAAATTTGCGTGGAAGTCAAACGGTGGTAGGGAAAAGAGAGGAACTTATTTGGCTCAGCTCTGGGAAACACAGGCGACAGTCGGGGTTTGTAAGGATATGGATATTGGAATCATCAACTGGTTCCAGCATACTTTGGATAAAGAGAATAATTATAATGAATTCAGGGATTTGTTTGACTCGGACACGGGCGAGGCCGTGGAAGATGAAACCGAAGGACCCACGCACGGATTCGGGTGGGGAGATCTTGGCGTCACGGGCCACTGGCGGTTTTATGATTCCGCGGAGAAAAAACTCGAAATAGCTTACATCCCCACGATTTTTGTGCCGGTCGGTCGGCGCAGCAATCTGGATCACTTGGGTTCCAGTCAGGGTTATACCAGCCTGGATAATTCCTTTGCGTTCACCAAGGACCTCGGCCGCTGGAACGGGACCGTGAATTTGGGTTATAATACACCGCTCGCGCATTGGGAACGCACGAACCATTATTACGGGACGGCCCACGCTAATTTTGCGGCCGGATATCAAATGTTCTGGTGGTTGCAGCCGGAAGTCGAGCTGATCTACTTGCATGATTTCGGCGGGCACGGACAAACGGCGAATCTTGTGAGCGTGGTTTTTGGTTTTATCATGCCTTTGGGTGACCATTTGCGGCTTGAGACCGGTGTCCAGCAAGATATTTTCGGAAGCAACAAGGTGCAAACTACCTCCGGAATTTTCAGTATTGCACTTTTGACCTGAGCTTTGAAAGAAAACGTCCCCTCCTGGGGAGAAAGCCGTTAAAATGAACTCCGCGATGGTCAAAAAACTCTTCTTCAGTGTTCTGGCGCTTGCCTTTATGAGCTCCACCGCTTTGGCGGAAGAGTCGGCCATGTCCCCCCAAATCTCTCCTCAAACAATGTCCTTCCTTGATTGTTATGAAAAGGTGCTCACGCATTATCCCGCTCTGAAAAAGAAATACGAAGAACTCGCGCAGGCGAAAGCAGAGAAGAATCTCGCGCTTGCGGAACTTTTCCCGCGAGTCCAGGGCGTCAGTTCGATGACCACGACCGATGACCCGGTCGGGGTGTTTGGCATGCTTCTACGGCAGGAATCTTTCGCGCAGAATGATTTTGCGCTCAATTCGATGAATTCCCCACGTCATCGCACGAACTATCATTTTGGGATCGCGGGGGACATGCTTCTTTTTGATTCCTTCAACACGATCTCCAAGATCCGCTCTGCGCGCCGACTTGTAAAGTCCGCAGACCTTGAGGCGGATTTCACGGAAATGGAAGCCTCGTTTGTGACGCTTGAAAGCTATCTTGCAGTGCTGCTTGCCAAAGAGCTTTTGAATATTACGACCGATCTAAAGAACGTGATTGATCAGGATCTCAAACAGGCCGAGGACCTCAATCAGAAGGGGATGATCCTTGGTGCGGATTTTTACGCGGCCAAGGTCGTGTCGGCTGGGATCGAACGCGAACTGAACCGGACCCGGGCCATGCTCAAGACCTCGCGGATGTTCATGAATATTTTGATGGGGGAGGCCCCGGAATTCGGGTGGGACGCGGTTGGAAAAATCCCGGGGACGGTGCAGGATCAAGGTAAGCTGCAGAGCTGGATTGCGGAGGCTTATCAGCAGCGCAAGGATCTCGTAGCGATGGATAGCATGATCGATGCCGAACGCATTGAATCGCTTCGCCAAAAGACATCGTTCCTTCCAAAAATTTATGGATTTGGATCCCTGGATGCGGATAGTCACGACTTGCGTTCTAGTGGCAAGAATTTCACCGTAGGGATCAAAGGCAGCATGGATCTATTCGATCCGACGTACCTGGGGCGAACGCAGAAAGCCAAGCACCGGTATGAAGAACTTAAAGCGGATCGGCAGGCGCTCCGTGACGAGATCGCGAAGCAGCTTATTGGAGAGCTCGCGAATTACGAGACCGTGACCGTCGACCATCCGGTTCTTCTTCAGGCTTATCGGGACGCCAAACAGGCGAGCGATCTTACCGCGAAGCTTTATCAGGAAGGTCGAAAATCTATCGCTGATCTCCTTGCCATACGCGGTGTGTACTTAGAGACCGCGTCCGGATTGCAGCAGCTCCTTTTTTCGCTCGAACTGGAACACGCGAAACTTCTTTTTCTTTCCGGCCAGTTGAATGAGGACGGTCTTCACCAGGTGAATACGAGATTGAAGGGATAAAATGCCTTATTTCACACACCCACGGTGTGGAACCGTTTCACACCGTGGGTGTGTGATGGGGTTCATGGATCTAAGAGATTACGAATGACCAAGCACAATTCAGACATCATTAGCGGGATCGTCAGTTACTTTGCGAAATCGAAGATCACACCCCTCATAATTGTCGTGTCGCTCATCCTCGGGGTTTTTGCGGTGATGAACCTGCCGCGCGAAGAAGAGCCGCAGATCTCGGTGCCGATGTTCGATGTTTTTGTGGCCTATCCCGGTGCGAATTCCCGGGAGGTGGAGCAGCGCATCGTGAATCTCGGGGAGCGGAAATTCTGGGAGATTCCGGGGGTCGAATATGTTTACTCCACGACCGAGAGCGAAGGCGCGCTTTTCATCATTCGTTTCAAAGTCGGCGAGAACGTCGAAAAGAGCCTGATCAAGCTTTATACCAAAGTCTATTCCAATCTTGATTTCCTGCCCCAGGGCGCAACGCAGCCTTTCATTAAAGTACGTTCGATCGATGATG
>MHFU01000065.1:1022-8026 GCA_001804345.1 Omnitrophica bacterium RIFOXYB12_FULL_50_7 | reverse complement strand
GCGATGACGCGTCTTATGGATATGGGGGTGGAGCCCTTTTTGATCGCATCGTCAGTTGTATGCGTCGGTGCCCAGCGTCTCTTGAGGAAGATCTGTCCGAGTTGCAGGGTGCCGGCCACCATTCCGGAGGAGGTCCTGCTTCGTTGTAAACTTTCAAAATCGGAATTGGACAGGATCGCTCCGTTCCGTGGAAAGGGTTGTATCAAGTGCAACATGACAGGATATTTTGGCAGGACCGGTGCCAGTGAAGTGCTGCTCGTGGATCCGGATATCCGGGAGCTTGTGATCCAGAAAAAATCGAGTAATGTTATTCATCAGCTTGCCGTTGAAAAGGGTATGGAAACGCTTTTTGAGAATGCCCTGGGACTCTTCAAATCCGGGGTGACCACACTTGAGGAAGTGCTTCGCGTTTCAAGCCAGGAATAAACTATGCCATCGTTCGAATATTGGGTCAAAGACAAGGCGGGAAAAGATCTGAAGGGTGTTCAGGAGGCCCAGGACACGCAGGACCTTGTCCGCCAGATGAAGGCGCAGGACTATCTTATCATTCGCGTGGAGCAAACCAAAAAAGGGTCCTCCGGTCAAAGCTCTCGAAAGGGGGCGGGTCCCAAGATCCGGATTGGAAAATCCGGAGGCGTCAAGCTGGACGACCTTGTGATTTTTTCAAGGCAGATGGCCACGCTTGTAGCGGCGGGGATCCCCTTAGTTCAGGCCCTGGACATTCTTGGGGATCAAATGGATAAGGAAAAATTCCGGCAGATTCTGCGAAGGATGCATAGTGACGTCCAAACCGGTAAAAGTTTTTCCGAAGCCATGCAGATGCACGCGAAAGTCTTTTCGGCACTTTTTATTCACATGGTCCGCGCAGGTGAGATGAGCGGGAAGTTGCAGGAGATCCTGGATCGTGTGGCCCAATATTTTGAAAAGTCGAGCGCCCTTCAGAAAAAGGTGAAGGCGGCGGTGACGTATCCGACAGCCGTTTCGATCATGGCCTTCGGAATCACGTTCTTTATGTTGGCTTTCGTGATCCCGAAATTTGCGTCGATCTTTGACGGTTTGGGGGCGAAACTGCCCATGCCGACCCAGGTCCTGATCAATGTCAGTAATTATCTTGCGGTTAACTGGTGGTGGATTCTCGCCGTTCTTGGCGGAGGCGTTTTCCTTTTCCGGAAATTTATCGCCTCTCCCTTGGGCCGGTTACCCTGGGATTCCTTTACGCTTCGTATGCCCGTCTTCGGCCCCATCATTTTGAAAGTCGCGGTTAGCAAGTTTGCGCGCACGCTTTCCACATTGTTGCGTAGCGGTGTATCAATCCTTGCGGCCCTGGAGATCGTTTCAAAAACTTCGGGTAATGCCCGGATTGAAAAAGTCATCACAGATCTTATGGGGTCCGTGAAGCGAGGAGAAAGCATCGCCGGCCCGCTCGAAAAAAGCGGGATCTTTCCCACCATGGTTGTTCGCATGATCGCGATCGGGGAGGAAACCGGAGAATTGGAGGAGATGCTCACGAAGATCGCGGATTTTTATGATTCTCAGGTGGATACCGCGGTTTCCGGCCTCACATCCCTCATCGAACCTCTTATCATCGGATTTCTCGGGATCGTGATCGGAGGTATTGTGATAGCTCTCTTTCTCCCCATTCTGACGCTGACTCAGGCGATAAAAGCCTAAGGATCGGACCCCTTAAAAATCCGTAAAAAAACGCTTTTTGGATTCCGACGGTACTTATTAAAGTTATGGGATATAACTCGGATATCAAAAAAACTAGTTTAGTTATCAACGGTATTGCCGTATCATTAAAAGTAGTTTATGATGTTGTCAGGCAGTGGCAAACAAACAGGAGGTAGTGTATGTTTATTAAAATGAACAGAAGGGGTTTTACATTAGTTGAGATCATGATCGTCGTTGCGATCATTGGGCTCTTGGCTGCTATCGCCATTCCCAACTTGATGCGCGCGAGGATGAATGCTAATGAAGGTGCTATTAAGTCGGATTTGAGGACCTTTAGTTCAGCGGCTGAAAGCTATCGCGCTGCTCAGAATCCTCCGGCTTATCCGGCGAGCATTGCAGTTTTGACTGCGACGACGTCCGCGCCGGCGTATTTGGATGCGTCGTGGGTTGAGGCAGGAACTGCTGCGAAGCATGGGTACTTGTTTACCTATTTGTCGACGGCGAGTTCTTACTCGTTGTTTGCAACAGCCCAAGCTAGCGCTGCAGAGAATGATTTCTGCGTTGACCAGAGCGGTGTCATCTACGTTGGGTCGACGGCAGGAACTGCCGCGGGTTGCACCGGAGGTACTGCGATCGCCGGGTAACCTGAAGATAGTAAGTGTTTTCAAAACCCACCTTGCCGTTTCTGGCAAGGTGGGTTTTTTATTATGTGGGGTGGGGAGCTTCGGGGGCTCATCTCATGCTAAAAGGCCTCCAGATGGGCGCCTGTGTTGTCGTAAAATATCAGAGATGAATTTTGGCCTGCTTTAGGAATGGGAGTTACAAATGAACTTTGAAAGTGGACGGGGCGGGTTTACCCTTGTGGAGGCCATGATCGTTATTGCGATCATTGGGCTTCTTGCCAGCATTGTTGTCCCGTCCCTTAGACGCGTCATCATCAATGCTAATGAAGGTGCTATCAAGTCGGAACTCCATACTTTTAGTTTTGCGTGCGAGGGGTATCGGGCGAATGCGAATCCTCCAACTTATCCTACGAATATCGGTGCCTTAGTGACTTCAGCGAACCCTTATTTGGATGCATCATGGCTTGTAACGGATCGTCCGCGCCACGGGTATAATGTTTCATACGCTACGTTGGCGAGCAGCTATTCGTTATTGGCAACTCCCGCCGACGCCAACCGAACGGCGGTCAATACCTATTGCGTCGATCAAACAGGCACTATCGTAGGGTCCGTTAATGGCGAAGACTCTCCAGCGGGTGAGGCTACAGGGTGTCTCGGTGGCACGGCGATTGGCGGATGATCAGATCATGAATCGACCGTTTTGGATGAAGTGCGTTTGCTTTTATAAAACAGGACATGTTTTTTTGGCTGTTTTTCTGAGGATTTTCTGCTAATGTCTCTCTTATGAAAATTGATCCTAGTCAGCTGCTTTTGTTAAAACAACAGCTCTCCGGTCTTTGGGGTGGTTTTTTATCGAAGATCCTTCCCCAAAAACCAACCTCCTTCAAGGTCACCGTGTGTGATCTTGATCGAACGCGGATGGTGCTCCTTGAACTTGAAAAGTGCGTCGACCATCTTTTTGTCCATCGGATTGAGATCATCAAGAACGCTTCCCTGGATCAGAAACCGGCCTTGGTTCTTAAGCCGTTCCTGGATGGAAAAAAGTTCCGGAAAGAAGGGGTTCGCGTGGCTCTTAAGGGACACGGGGTCGTGATCCGTTATATACGTTTTCCCAAGATGAAGACCGAAGATCTCCGTAGTGCCATGAAGTATGAAGCCGAGAAGTACATCCCGTTCGAGCTGAACGATGTGGTGCTCGATTTTGGAGTGGTGGAGGAAAGTTTCAAGACCGATGACGGCGAGAAGATGGAAGTGATGCTGGTTGTCATCAAACGACAGGAGCTTGAACCGACGCTTGAGATCTTTCGCAATCTGGAATGCCGCTTGTCCGTGGTGGATGTCCACATCCTTTCGGCGATGGCGGCTCTCGAATATTTCCATCCTGAAGATTTTGCGGGACATGTCGGCCTTTTAGACCTTGGTGCCGAGATTTCGACTCTCGGGATTGTCCGGGACGGAAAGCCCCGTTTTGTCCGTGATATTTCTTACGGGACGTTCGATCTTCACAAACGGCTCAAGACGCGTTCTAACCTTTTGGACGAAAAGATTGAAAAGCTTTTCGAGAAGCATGAAGCTCCGACGCCCGATGAAATGCAAACAATTACGGAAAGTCTTGCAGGACTGATCGGAGATCTACGTGTTTCTTTTGACTACTACCATGATCAATCCGGGCAATCGAAACCTGTCACAAAAATTTTCCTGTGCGGCGGGGTGTCTCATCCCTTGGTTTTGAAGGCGCTCTCCGAGGGATTGCAGATCCCGGTGGTGAGTATGGACATTCTTCCGAAGCTTAAATGGGCTCCGGACGTTGATCCTGAACTTCTCAAAATTCATGCGGCGCTTTTGCCCGTGCCGTTGGGTCTGGGGCTTCGCGAAGAATGATCACGATCAATTTGTTGCCCCAAGAGCTTCGTAAAAGGAAGGCGAACGCGACGCGCATTCCGTATATCCCTCTGGCCATTCTGGCAGGGGTGCTTTTTCTTCTTATGACGTTTTTTTTCTACGGGGACTATCTCAGGGTTCGCTCGACCCATAAACGCGTGCGCAAGGAATGGACGGTGTTGAATCCCTTGATGGTAAAGCTTAAGGCGCTACAGACCCAGGTCGAAGTTGAAATGACGGGCGAAAAGGATTTTCTGGAAAAGAACGTGCTCAATACGGAATCCATGACCCGGATACTTTTTTGGGTGAGCGAGTTCCTGCCTCCGAGGGGGTGGCTTACGGAACTCAAAATAGAGAGGCAAGGCGAGGGATGCCGGTTGGTCTTGCAGGGCGTAGTATTGGCGTCCCGTACGCAGACCGGCATTGAACAGATCGAAGAATATGTCCAAAATCTGAAGGCCAAGCTGTCTCCAAAAACGACGGTTGAATTGACGACTTCCAAAGAAGGTAAGGCAAAGACGGAAGGGACTGCTTTTGACGCCAAACTTGTGTGGGGAGTGACTTCTAAGCCATGAAACCTCTTAAACAATGGACTTTCGTCGAGATGATGGCCTTCGTGAAAAGTGTCGATAAAAAAACCTGGCTGACCATTCTTTCGTGTGTGGCGGGGCTCTTGATAGTTGTTTTTTTTCTGATCATTCCCGCCTGGATCGAACGCCCCTTGCTCCGGCGCGATATTCAAAACATGGAAGCTCAGATCCGCCAGTTCAATGTTCTGAAGCCGAAACGGTTGGGTCTGGAAGAGAACCAAAAAGCGTTCGGTTCGCTCATTGAAGGGACCCAGAAACGCGTTTTTACAGAGGATAGCATGGGCTTGTTACTGGGGCAGATCTCAAAGATGGCAAGTGAGTCGCGCGTGGAGGTGTTGGCCTCGAAACCTTTGGTCGAGAAAACAGTTTTTGATGCGCCTTATAACTCGAAATATCAGCCGAATGGTTATGAATTCACGGTGCAAGGCGGTTATCATGGGTTGGCGGGCCTGGCGAGTCGCATCGAATCCAACGAAAATTTGTTAAGAATACGGAGCCTTGAGATCGTTCCGTCGGAAAAAACGCCGGACCGGCATGTGGCGGAGTTAAAGCTTTGGGCGATCATGAAGGCTCCGCCCCAGGCTGCGAAGCCTGCGAAAGCGAAAAGGGCGAAAAATGCCAAGAAATAAAACGATCCAGCTAGCTGTCTTTGGAGTGATGCTGATGGTCCTGGCATCAGGGACGCTTGTCGCCTCCGAGATTGTCTACGATCCCGGCAAACGTCGGGATCCTTTTGTGCCGCTCATCGAAGAAAAAAACGCTTCCGTTTCCAGCAACTCATCCGGTGTCAAGCTGGAGGGCATCATCTATGATCCGGGCAAACAATCGATGGCCATTTTGAACGGAAAAAACTATCAAACGGGTGAGGCCGTGGGGGAAACGACGGTTGTTAGGATTCTGAAAAACCATGTTGTGATCTCGGTGGCCGGAGAAGAAAGGACGCTTTGGATCAGGGAAGAGGAAAAAATACAGGATTTATGAGATTTATGATACGATACCTCCACCATGGAATTTATGAAACGATTTTCTAACAATCTAATTCTTCCGGCGGGTTTGTTGTGCCTTTTGGGCCTGACGGGTATTGTCTCTGCTGCCGACTCGACGTCGCCGACTGTGGAAGAACAGAAGCCTTCGGTGGCAGAAACGACTACGACTTCCGCGCCTACTCCCGCACCGGAAGCGCCTGTTGTTGAGGCCCTCTCTGCCCCTGGGGTTGTAGCTGTGTCGGGACACGTGACAGGGGATGACACGATCAGTCTGGATTTCAAGGACGCGGATATCGGGAGCGTGCTTCGCGTGCTGAGCATGAAAAGTAATGTCAATATCGTGACCGGCCCGGAGGTCAAAGGTCTCGTGACTGTACGGCTCGATAATGTTCCTTGGGAAAAAGCGCTCGAGGTGATCCTGAGAACCTACAACTATGTCTTCGAGCGCGATGGGAACATTATTCGCGTGTCGAGCCGCGACCAAATGAAGCTTGAGCCGGTCGAGACGAAGACTTTCATCCTGAATTATTCCACGGCCAAGGAGGTTCAGGTCTCGATCACGGATATGTTGAGCGAACGAGGAAAGGTGAAGCCCTCCGAACGCACGAATATGCTCGTCGTGACTGACATCCCGACCAACCTTTACCGTATCGGAGAAGTGATCAAACGACTCGATAAAAGGACGGAGCAAGCTTTTATCGATTCTAAGATCATCAAGACTGATGTTTCTAATACCGAAAAACTCGGGATTAAGTGGAACCCGCAGGTGAGCGTCAGTGGCTCTGCGCGGCCTACGACGGCCCCCTTCGCGACAAGTACCTCCGCCGCGAATGGCGGAGAATCGATCGGCAAGTCTATTAGCCAGTTTTTTCCAGTTATCGATACGACAAACGGACCCAATCTGAATGATCCTCGTGCTTTTCCGTATATTCAAACAGTGTTAAATGATCCTCAGCCCGGTTTTACTTATGGGACATTGGACTTTTCGAAATTTACAGCGATTCTAAATATGTTAGAAAGCCGGGTGAATACCAAGGTTGTTTCCAATCCCCGGATCGTGGTTTTGAATAATCAAACGGCGCGCATCCAGGTCGGAAAAGAGATACCCATTCCAACCTTTGAAAGAAATGAACAGACGGGAAGCATGGTGATCTCAGGTTTTTCTTATCGGGATACGGGCGTGGTTCTCAATGTGACTCCGCATATTAATTCGGAGGATGAGATCCTTGTCGACCTGAAGCCTGAGATCAGTT
>MHFU01000065.1:0-986 GCA_001804345.1 Omnitrophica bacterium RIFOXYB12_FULL_50_7 | reverse complement strand
ACCAGGATTGTGGAGTGGGGCAGATCCAGGCGCCTACTTTTGAGACCACGAAGGCGTCCACTCAATTGCTGATCCAAAGCGGACAAACGATCGCGATCGGGGGGTTGCTGACGGATCAAACGGGTATTCAAGAGGATAAGGTGCCTTATCTCGGGGATCTTCCTCTTGTAGGAAAATTATTCAGGTCGAAGAACCCCTCCAGCGCCACGGTTCCGAGCACTGAAAAGATCGAAACGCTCTTTTTTGTAACAGTTACTACGGTGGATACGCAGGGACAGCCTGTGGGTTCCAAAGTTGACGGGAAGAATGACCAGTCACAAGACGATCAAGCCCAGCAAAAAACGGCTGCAACGGATGCCGCGCCGGGTGTGAAAGGTTCTGAGAAGATAGTATCCTCGGACAATGCGAACAAGGACAAACCGGCGTAGCATTTCAGGCTGCCTGGTGCGTTTATACCAAGATCTGTAGGTCAGGTTTAAACCTGACCTACATGACGGGTCTTGAGGTTCGTTAAAGTTCCGCCTCGGAATTAGTTGACGTTTTTTCTTCCCCCAAGCTTTGTGCCTGCCTGGATGCTCCCATTTTTGCCGCAATCAAGCGTAGTGACTGTCACCCTTAGTGACAGTCACCAATTTGTCAGGCTCATTTTAATAAACGAAAGGATCTTGAAGGTTATGGAAAGACAAATTTTAATTTCACAGGATGCCAATGAAAAACAGGTCGCGATTCTCGAGGATGGCCGGCTTGAGGAATTCTATATCGAGCGAGGGGACGCGAAGAAGCTTTTCGGGAATATCTATGAAGGGATCGTGAAGACCGTGATCCCGGGGATCGATGCTGCTTTCGTGGATATCGGGACCGGAAAGGACGGTTTTCTTTATGTCGGCGACGCGCTTCGTTCGCCGTTGGATCTCGACGCGGAATTTGATGATGGAGAAGAGAAAAAAACAGAAGGAACGGTCACCGAAGTTAAACCTCCCGAAGGT
>MHFU01000064.1:7231-7952 GCA_001804345.1 Omnitrophica bacterium RIFOXYB12_FULL_50_7 | reverse complement strand
AAGATCCACGCCAAGCTTATCCTGGAGCTTTACGAGAAGCTCTGAAGCGAATTCCTTCTGTTTATCGATCGCCATCCGAAACCCGAAACCAAATTCCGCATTATCTTCGAAAAGCGAATTCGACCACGCCGGCCCGCGCCCATTGGCGTCTTGAGCCCAAGGCGTCGTCGGCAAATTGCCTCCATAGATCGAAGAACAACCCGTCGCGTTCGAGATAACAGCGCGATCTCCGAAAAGCTGTGAGACGATCTTCACATACGGTGTTTCCCCGCAACCCGCGCAAGCGCCTGAAAACTCGAAAAGAGGACGCATGGCCTGCTGCTGATTGATCATCCCCACTTTCAATTTGCGCCGATCATAGTCAGGGATCGAAAGGAAATGGTCCCATTTTTCTGCTTTGCTGCGGCGAAGCGGCATCTGGGGCTGCATATTGATAGCCTTTTTCTTGGGATCCGTCTTGCTCTTCGCCGGACAAGTGTCCACGCAAAGCCCGCAGCCCGTACAATCCTCAGGAGCGACCTGGATCGTGAACTTCTGCCCCTTAAAATCCGGCATCTTCGCGTCCGCGAACTTGAATCCCTCGGGAGCGCCCGTGAGATACTTCGGGTCATAGACCTTCATGCGGATCACAGCATGAGGACACACGAAGTTGCATTTACCGCACTGAATACAAAGATCCGGTTCCCAAACCGGGATCTCGAGCGCGATATTGCGCTTTTCG
>MHFU01000064.1:0-7198 GCA_001804345.1 Omnitrophica bacterium RIFOXYB12_FULL_50_7 | reverse complement strand
ACGGTAGCGGGAATTTTGACCTCATAAAGATGCGCGAGCGTCATATCCACGGCCTGAAGGTTCTGCCGAACCACATCCTCCCCCTTCTTGCCGTAAGTCTTCTGAATCGATTTTTTGATCTCGCCGATCGCCTGCTCACGCGGCAGCACGCCGGAGATGGCGAAAAAACAAACCTGCATGATCGTATTGATCCTCATGCCCATGCCACTGTCCGCCGCAACCTTGTAGGCATCGATCACGTGGAACTTGAGTTTCTTTTCGAGGATCGGCTTCTGAACTTCGATCGGAAGATTCGCCCACACTTCTTCCGCGCCCCACGGAGCATTTAAAAGAAAAGTTCCCCCCGGCACGATATTACGAAGCATGTCATACTTTTCAAGAAAAACAGTTTGATGACACGCCACGAAATGCGCCTTGCTGATCAGGTAAGGCGAACGGATGGGCTCAGGGCCAAAGCGAAGATGCGACACGGTAATCGCACCGGACTTCTTGGAATCGTAGACAAAATATCCTTGAGCAAAATTTTCCGTATTCTCGCCGATGATCTTGATGGAATTCTTATTTGCACCGACTGTTCCGTCCGCACCCAGGCCGTAGAAAAGAGCGCGCACGGATTTGTCCGATTCGATGGAATATTCCGGATCGTAAGGAAGGCTTGTGTGGGTCACATCATCGTTGATGCCAATCGTAAAGCCGTGTTTGCTTTTGCCGGAGGAGAAAAAATCAAAAATCCCCTTCACCATCGCCGGCGTGAATTCCTTGGAGGAAAGCCCGTAACGGCCGCCATAGATCTTGGGCGCCTGGTTGAACTTCGACCAACCGTTCTGCGAGGCTTCCTGAAGCGCTCCGACGACATCCATATAGAGAGGCTCTCCGATTGCTCCTGGCTCTTTGGTGCGATCCAGCACGATCAAATTCCTGGTTGTTTGTGGCAGAAGGTTCACGAAACGCTTTACATCGAACGGACGGTAAAGAGAGACCTTGAGACAACCCACCTTCGCGCCCTTAGCATGAAGCACCTTCACAGTTTCCGCGGCCACTTCCACGCCTGAGCCCATGATCACGACAATCTGTTCCGCGTCTTTGGCTCCGACGTATTCAAAAAGCTGATACTTCCGGCCTGTCAGGCTCGCGAACTTGTCCATCACATTCTGGACAATATCGGGACAAAGGTCGTAAAACTTATTCACCGTCTCACGTCCTTGAAAATAAACATCCGGATTCTGCGCGGTGCCACGGAGCACGGGGTTATCCGGCGAAAGCGCGCGGGCACGATGTTCCAACACCTTGGCCATGTTGATCATCCCGCGGATTTGATCATCGGAAAGAAGGCTAATCTTTTGAACTTCATGCGAAGTGCGAAAACCGTCAAAAAAATGCAGGAAGGGAATGCGGGACTCCAGAGTAGCAACCTGGGCAATGAGTGCGAAATCCATGGCCTCCTGAACTGAATTAGAGGCAAGAAGAGCGTAGCCGGTCTGGCGTACTGACATCACGTCCGAATGGTCGCCAAAAATCGAAAGGGCCTGACACGCGAGCGAACGCGCGGAAACATGCATGACCATGGCCGTGAGTTCCCCGGCGATCTTGTACATGTTCGGGATCATCAGAAGGAGACCCTGGGACGCCGTGAAGGTCGTGGTCAATGCGCCCCGCTGAAGCGCGCCATGCACCGCACCGGCGGCTCCGCCTTCGCTTTGTAATTCCGCAACCGAAGGGATCGTTCCCCAAATATTCTTTTTGCCTTCGGAAGCCCACTGATCCGCCCACTCCCCCATGTTCGAAGACGGCGTGATGGGATAAATGGCAATACATTCGTTCACACGATACGCGACATGAGCCACCGCTTCGCCGGCATCCATCGTGACGAATTTATTGCTCACGGATTTTACTTCGGATTTTTCCAAGGTTTGTTCGGACATTTTATGATTCCTTTGAGTTCGAGGTTTATGATGTCATCACAAATACAGGCAAAAAACCCGTGAAAAATACACGGAACACTCCCTGTTTCTTACTGCGTGTCCTCCGGAAATTCCAACATGAGGCCTGGAACGGGGGAACTTTGAAAGGCTTAGAAGTCGTGCGATCGCGCGCTAAGGGGCTCTCCTTTGAACCCCGCGACTTGCGGCTGGCATTGTATGATTTTGCGGTACGATTTTCAAGGAAAAATGCGGGGACGGTAGAGTAAAAATGAATGCAGCTGAAAAAAAGAATACCCGGCCTTGATCACGCGGAAAGAATGCCGGAAAACCTGAGTGAGGCCACGATCCCGACGAAGGCAGTATCCGCCTTAAAGAGCACTTCCCCAAGTCCGACAAGCTGAAGGTTCTTCTCTTTCCGGTACCACTTCGCCCAACGGATCTCGTCTTCTGAAAAACCGCCCTCCGGCCCGATAAAGATGTTCAGCGCCTTGATCGTACTTTTAAGCCCGCGAATCTCGGCAAGCCATTTTGGAAAAGGAACGGAATCCGACCCCGGATGAAAGATCACGACTGGCTCGTCGGCGGAAAGACTCCCGAGGGCTTCTTTGAAACTTCGGGGTGCTTCGATCTTGAGGATCTTAAGACTTCCGGACTGTTTGCTGGCTTCACGTGCAATACGGTTCCAACGCTCGACAATTTTCCCGGTCTTTTCTTTTGCGATCTGGACTTCGCAATGCTCCGACAGAATCGGATGGAACTCGTGAGCCCCGAGCTCCTGGGCTTTTTCGACAAGAAGATCCGTCTTTCCCTTGCGCAACATCACCGGAAAAACCCTGAGCGTAACGGCGTCGTTAAAAGAACCCGTTTTCACAAGCACCCTCTGAACGTGAAGACAGGTACGACCCCCCGACGAAAATTCCCCGACCACAGCCTCCGCTTCGCCGCCCTGGCCATCCGTCACAAGACAAGCATCTCCCGACTTGAGACGGAGGCTGTCGCGAAGATGGTGGGTCTCGGCCGGCTCGAGCCAAAGATCATGGGGAACCTTTTGCAATATCTGGGGGGTGAAGAACCGGCGCAATTTTCTCGATTTTTGTCTTTCGGACATCGCGCATCCTTTAAAGCTTTGCCTTCTCTTAGGGGACAGGCAGGCACTTAATGCCTGTCCCCTAAGAGCGGCGTTCATTTTTCAAAGATTCAGTTTTCGAACTTCGGCGAGGCGAAAAAAACCCGCGGGAAAGGTCCCGCGGGTCAATTCTTATCTTAAGAGTACGTTCTGAAACATAAAAAAGCGGGTTACTTCTTGGCCGGGGCTTCCTTCTTTTTGCCTTCCTTCTTGGCGTCGGAAGCGGCCTCAGCAGCACCTTCTTCTTTCGGCTTCTTATGGCGAACAACGTTCTGGGCAAGCGGTCCTTTTTCTCCCTGCACGATCTCGAATTCGACTTCCTCGTCGGGATTGAGCCGCTTATAACCTTCACCCTGGATCACGGAATAATGGACGAAGATGTCTTTTTCCTCCCCCTCTTTACGCAGGAATCCGAAGCCTTTGACGTTGGAAAACCATTTCACTTTTCCTTTTTCTGCCATACCCGCCTCCCTGCCTGCCGGCAGGCAGGCTTAAAATCTTTAAAAATCACTTTCGTGCCACAGAATATCCGGGCACGCCCGACACTTCCTTACTTCACCTTGATCTTTAAGATGAGTCCAGGCTTGAACACCACGACTTTTTTTTCGGGAACCGTCACTTCCTCGCCAGTCCGGGGATTGCGCCCCAAACGGCCGCGACGGTTTTTTATTTTGAAGACACCGAAATTCCTGAGCTCCACGGTTTCGCCGCGCTGGAGGCTGTCAGAAATGACATCGAGGGTTTTCTGGACGATCTTCTTGACATCGATCTGGGTGAGATTCGTTTCATTCGAAACTTTCATCACAATATCTTTTTTAGTCAAGTGCCCACCTCCTTTAACGATGAAGCAAGGGAGTTTTTACCCAACTGCTTATCCTGTTTGAAGATGCAACAAAATAACAAAAGCCGTGGAGACTGTCAAGAAAATTTCGACATAACTTCAATAGATACAGGGATTTAAAGAAAAACTCCTCAGCGCAGTCGAACATAAGTTTCTTAATACTTGCACACTCGAAATCAAAAGACCCCTAACGAAGTGCAACACTTTTGGATTCTGAAGGCTTTTGCTCAACTCTTCAAGACCGTATTTTGACGGAATTTTCTCCCAGAAGCCGCTCGAGCTCCTCAAAGAGAACATCCGACGTCTCCACCTTGAGATTGTCACCGGAATCCAGGACCGTCATGCGCCCTTTGGGGTCCTGAAGAGTCAGATAAACCGGTGTGCTCCCCTTGTGGGCCATGAGAATCCTGCGCACTTCCTGCAAGACCTCGGCTCCAAGCCCGGCGGTCTTGAGATTGATGGCGATCATACGGGTATACCGCTTGGGAACTTCCTCCAAGGGAATAATCTCATCGGCCAGAAGCTTCGCCACATCGTCGCGTGCGTCGACCTTGCCTTTGATGAAAACCAGCGCGTCCTTCTGGATCAAAGTCCCGGCCGCCTTATAAACGCTTGGGAACACCACCGTCTCGCAAGAACCGTTTAGGTCCTGAAGGCTTAAAAACGCCATCTTGTCTCCCTTTTTCGTAAGGATCTCTTTCATCGTATCAATGATCCCTCCGATCGTCACCTCGGCCTGGTGATTGAATTCCGAAAGATTGGCGGTGGTCGCCGTCGCGTAACTTTTCAAGATCTTGCCGTATTTTGCCAACGGGTGAGAAGAAACATAAAAACCGATCAGCTCGCGTTCATACGCCAGCTTTTGGTTCTCGGGCCATTCCGGAATATCCGGAACCGTGGCCTGTGGGTCATGAAAACCCTCAGATCCTCCCCCGCTATTTTCAAAAAAGGAAAGTTGCCCTCGGCTGCGGTCTTTTTGAACATTCGCCCCCATATCCAGCACGCTGTCCAACATCGCCATCAGTTGGGAACGATGGAGCTTCCATTCATCAAAAGCACCACATTTGATCAGGCTCTCCAGAACTTTGTGGTTGCAGGTCCGGAGGTCCACGCGCTGAACAAAATCAAAAAGCGAGCGAAACAGCCCCTCTTTCATTCTTGAGGCGATAATGGATTCGATGGCTGTCGAACCGACGTTCTTGATGGCCGCGAGTCCGAACCGGATGTGATTCCCCACGCAGGTAAAATCCGAAAAACTTTCATTCACCGCGGGCGGCAGGACGTCGATCCCCATTTTCTTGGCCGCTTCGATATATTGAACCACTTTGTCGGTATTGTTCATTTCCGAGGTGAGAAGCGCCGTCATGAACTCCACGGGGTAATGGGCTCTCAGATAAGCCGTCTGATAGGACACGGCCGCATAAGCCGTCGAATGGGATTTATTGAATCCGTACCCTGAAAAGTAATCGATGAGTTCCCAGATCTTTTCCGCGACCTTTTCCCTGGCTCCGTGTTTCATGGCGCCATCCATGAATGCTTTCTTCTCCTTGGCCATGACCTCCGGGATCTTTTTTCCAATGGCCCGTCGCAAAGAGTCGGCCTGAGCGAGCGTAAACCCGGCGAGATCGCTCACGATACGCATCACCTGTTCTTGGTAAAGAATGACCCCATAAGTTTCTTTCAGGCTGGGCTCAAGAGCCGGATGATCGTATTGGATGAGCCTGGGATCCCGCATGCGCTTGATAAAATCATCTACCATACCGCTGCCGAGAGGTCCTGGACGGTAGAGCGCGAGCAAAGCGACGAGATGGCCAAAGTGACTTGGTTTCATTTTTTTAAGAAGATCTCGCATCCCCGAACTTTCAAGCTGGAACACCCCGAGCGCATCGCCTTTGGAAAGCATCTCATAAGTCTCGGGATCGTCCTCCGGAAGCCTTGCGATATCGATTTTCACGCCGCGCATCTTCTGGACAATCTTGACCGCTTCGTCGATCACGGTGAGCGTCTTAAGCCCCAGAAAGTCCATCTTGAGAAGGCCTATCTTTTCAAGGTCCTTCATGGTGTATTGGGTACAGATCTGGTCCTCGGTCTTGTAAAGCGGCACGTGATCCGTAAGCGGCACGTCCGAGATCACAACGCCGGCCGCGTGGATCGAGGCATGACGCGAGAGTCCCTCAAGCGCCTGGGAAGTCTCGATCAGTTGCGCGATCCGCACATCGGTTGCAACCATTTCTTTCAATTGAGGTTCACGTTCCAGGGCCTGTTTGAGCGTAATCTTAAGCTCCAGGGGAATCAACTTCGCGATGCGATCCACCTCGCCATACGGAATCCCCATCACCCGACCCACATCACGCACAGCCGCCTTCGCAGCCATGGTCCCGAACGTAATGATCTGCGCCACATTCTGGGTACCATATTTGCGTTTCACATAGTCAATCACCTCATCACGCCGCTCATAGCAAAAGTCGATATCGATATCCGGCATACTCACGCGTTCGGGATTGAGAAAACGCTCAAAATATAGCTGGTGCTTGATAGGATCAATGTCCGTGATGTAAAGCGCGTAGGCGACGAGACTCCCCGCCGCCGACCCACGGCCCGGCCCCACCGGAATGTTCTTTTCCCGGGCGAACCGGATAAAATCCCAGACGATCAGGAAGTAGCTGATATAACCCATTTTGTTGATCAGCGTGATCTCGGTGCGTAACCGTGCTTCATACTCCGCGGGGATTTCGCCCGCGAAACGCTCACGGAGGAACCTAAAGCAAAGCTCTTCCATGTACTGAACCTGCGTCTTCCCATCTGGCGGCGCGAATTGAGGAAGGAAAATCTTGTGAAAATCGAGTTCCAGGTTGCAGCGCTCCGCGATCTCGATCGTGGATCGAATGGCCTCGGGAATATCCTTAAAAAGACTTTTCATCTCTTCCGCGGACCGGAGGTAATACTGATCGCCCTGATAGCGCATACGATTCGGCTCATCCAGCTTCGCGCCGGTCCCGATACAGATCAACGCGTCATGCGCCATCGCCTGACGCTGATAAATATAATGCACATCATTGGTAGCAACGAGTCCCACCTTGAGTTCCCTGGCAAGCTTCTGAGATCCCGAAGTAACCTTCTTCTGCGGTTCCAGCCCATGCTCCATGATCTCGAGAAAGAACCGGTCCCGGCCGAAGATCCTGGCATATTCCTCCGCAACCTTCCGTGCGTCATGCACCTGATCATGATAAAGATAATACGGAACCTCACCTTTAAGCCCGCCGGAGAGAGCGATCAGGCCTTCCGAAAATTCCTTGAGCACTTCCTTAT
>MHFU01000063.1 GCA_001804345.1 Omnitrophica bacterium RIFOXYB12_FULL_50_7 | reverse complement strand
CGGCCGCGGCTACGACACCGATCTTTTCAAGCATCGAGGGAACCATAACCCCAGGCATCGAAACCGGCATTTGAGCGAAAAGAACGGGCGCAGAAAAAATTAGGAAGAATGCGGGAAAGGAGACGATCGCCTTTTTCACAGCTAAAACTCCATGCGCTTGGTGAGAATCATCTGACATTTATTGTTGGTGTAGCTGTAATTGGTGATATTGGAAAGAGAGCGGTAAAATTCGTAAGAGGCGGTAAAAACAATATCCTTCAAAGGCTTGGAAAGGATCCTTCCAAAAAAGATCGTTGAGAGAGGCGTCCCATAGGTCACACGATATCGCATGGACTTGTCATGCCGGACCTTCCCCGCGACGGAGACCTCCGGCGACTCATAGTTATCAAAGTTCACGTTCAGGGCATTGATCAGGAACTGGCCCTTGGGCAAGACCCACGTATGCGTATTGTTCAGGCTCAGGCGCTCATAGGCATTATAGTTCTGTTTGGCTTTTTTATCCGCATACCCGACACTGGAGGTCCACTTCATGGTCGGGATAATAACATAACTGGCACCCCAGAAATTGCTGAACTCAGGCCCTTTGTTATCATAAGAATTCGTGTTCTCCGAAATGTTTAAATAATCCTGGCGCTCGATCCGGAAATCATAGAAGGCCTTGAGTTTCTTGGTCACATCGCGCTCAAAAAGGAAGTTCCCTCCCTGCGTTCTCAAAAAACTCTCAGCGGAAAGAAAGATGTTGCTCGCGACAAACGAAGGTGTGAAATCGAACCACTTGCTTTTGTACGTTCCGCCGAACTCGTACTGGAAAGAACCGAGGTCCAGCGAATGCACGTTCGTCTGTTCTTGAAGGAAATACGTGAAGTTTCCGAACACCGAATGCCCCGCCTGAAACCCGAGGTCATGCGTCACGTCCAAACTGGAGACATTCAGAAAATGAGTGTCCGCGCGCCGATTATTTGACCCGGTAAGATCCTGGGCTACGTCATTCACGAGCTGGAATTTCGAAGAAGGAGCGGCATTGCGGTTCGTGTCATAGCCCCAACCCACGCTCTGGCGCAATCCCAAATGGGTCCGACGTTTCCGGGATTTGATTTTTTTCTCATATTCACTCACCTGGTCCCGGATCGCGGGCGGGAGCGTTACAGTCCTCAGAGCATTCAATTCCTTCTGCGCTTCATTCAAACTGTCCAACCGATATAAGACCACGGCATAAAGGAGACGCACGTCCACCAGATTGGGATTCACAAGGAGAATACGTTCCAGAGTCGCGGCCGCGCTCAAAAGCTCTCCGCGGGCGATCTGATCCTGCGCGTAGCGCGCGTTCAACCCGATATTGTCCGGGTCTTTAAGGATATCCTCATACGTAACGCCGGTCTTGTACTTATCGATCGCGGCTTTTTCTTTCGACTTTTCCGCGGCACGAGAAGACTGATCCTCTCCCCGGGTCTCACGGCGCACGTTTTGAACCTCATTGGTAATATCTTCGGCAAAACCAGAAAGGATCGTGGAAAAAAGAAAGACCACAAGGGCAAGACAGGAGAGGATCTTGGATTTCATAGGAGACTGGACTCACCTTTCTTTATCTGAAACAGCAGAATGTCGAAAATAGGTATCGGAAAAACTGACCGCAATTCGCCGTAGTCTACCCCCGCCTATACAGAAAAGCAAATTACAAAATATCGTGGAACGGGAAACGGGGAACGCAAACGTTTATCATTCCCACAAACGTTTATCGTTCCCCGTTTCCTGTTCCCCTCTTTTCAAGGTATACTACGACTATGTCCTTTCAATTAGATCCGTTTCAGCTGCAGGCCATCGAGTGGATCGAAAAAGAGCATTCCTTGCTTGTCTCAGCACCCACAGGCTCCGGCAAGACGCTCATCGCCGAAAAAGCTATCGAAAAAGCCCTTTCCCGTGGCGAGCAAGTCATCTACACCGCTCCGATCAAGGCCTTGAGCAATCAAAAGTTTCGCGACTTTCAGGAGCATTTTGGTAAAGAAACGGTTGGCATCCTAACCGGGGACGTCTCGATCAATTCCGGAGCACCGCTTCTCATCATGACCACCGAGATCTACCGGAACTCCCTTTTTGAGAACGCGGAACGCATCCAGAAGATCGGGTGGGTCATTTTCGACGAGGTCCATTATCTGGACGACGCCCAACGCGGCACGGTCTGGGAAGAAGCGCTTCTTTTTACACCTCCGGAGATCCGCATCCTTGCGCTGAGCGCCACGATCCCGAACGTCCAGGAACTCGCGGACTGGATCCGGCAGATCCACCAGCGCCCCATCGCCGTGATCGAAGAAACGCATCGCCCCGTCCCGCTTCATTTCCTTTTTCAGTGCCAAGGCAAGATCCTTACGAACACGAAATCGCTCCGAAAGGAAGGCTATCTCCAACGCGATAATTGGCAGCTTTCCATACGAGAAAGGCGCCGCGGCTTCCAGGCACCCCGCGCACGACCGAATCGCCTCAATGACATCCTGAAGCATCTCATTAATGGGGATCAGCTCCCTGCCATCTATTTCGCTTTTGGACGAAAACGCACCGCCACACTCGCCTGGGAAGTCGCGCATTTCGACCTGCTAAGAGAAACAGAACGCCGCGAGATTCGGACGCTTTATGACGAACTTCTGGCACGCTACGACCTGGCTGGCGACAAGACCGCCGAAGAGATACGCCCGCTCATCGAGCAAGGCATCGCTTACCATCACGCGGGCATGCTCCCCACCTTAAAGGAAGTCATCGAAAGACTTTTCACAAGCCGCTTGATCAAACTTATCTTTACCACCGAAACCTTCGCGCTGGGGATCAACATGCCGGCCCGTACCGTGGTCTTCGATGAACTCGAAAAATTCTACGGTACCGGTTTCAAACCGCTCACCACACGGGATTTTTTTCAGATGGCCGGACGCGCGGGACGACGAGGTATGGATCCGGAAGGATTTGTTTACTGCCGTATCCACCCAAACGATATCCCCTTCCCGGAAGTTGAACGCATTATTTACGGAAAACCGGAGCCCGTACGCAGTCAGCTGAACGCCACGTACGCAACGCTCCTGAACCTTTACAGAACACTCGGGAACAGGCTCCTCGAGATCTATCCACGGTCCTTTCATTTTTTCCAGTCCTCCAAACGCAAACGTGACGAAGGCCTCAATCTTTTGAAGAACAAGCTCGCACTTCTGCAGGAGATGGGTTACATCACGGACCAAGGAACGACGGATACCCAAGGAGTGTTGACCGTCAAAGGAGAATTCGCGGCCTCGGTTTTCGGATTTGAACTACTCCTTACCGAAATGTACACGGACGGCGCCCTGGAGCAGCTGGACGAGGCAAAGTTGAATGTTTTTCTGGCAGGACTGATCTTTGAACCGAGAAAAAACGACGAAGCCCCGAGGCTTAGCAAAGACCATGGCGAGTTGCTGAAATTGACGCAGCATTATCACCGAATGATCTTCCAGTGGGAATCCAATTTCCGCGTCACACCCCACACCAAACCTCCCTATTTTCATCTTGCCCGCGCCATCGAGGCGTGGACACAAGGCAAAGATTTCGAAAAGGTCTGCCAACTCACCTCGGAAGATGAGGGAAGTCTGGTACGTTATATCCGAATGGTGATCCAACTCTTGCGGGAAATCGCGAACGCCCCTCACGCCTCCGAAGGACTCAGGGCAAAAGCAAGACGCGCACGAGGTATGATCGACCGGGACGTGGTCGACGCGGAAAAGCAGCTGCGCGTCTAAAAACACCGTACATCGTATGTGGTATGTAGTAGGTGGAAGATCGTAAAGGGGGCAGGCAGTCAATGAATGCCTGTCCCCTTTACTTACCATATCCCACCTACTACATACCGCTTTTTCGGTCCTCTTCCTTGATTTCCTCAAGAATAATCGGTAATTTCCATTTCTCAATACGGCACACGGTGTCGTACGGACAAAACGTTTCACAATCCCGGGGCCGCACAGGGATCTCGGATGACGCGATCTCTTTCATGAACTTCTGAACAAATACCACCGCCCGTCCCAAAACCTTTTGAAACACTTCATCTGGAAGCTGCGCCCGGGAGGAAAATTCTTTTTCAAACGCTTGGGCAATGCCCTCGCAGTAAAAACCGCTCCTTTTATGATCTCGAATGGAATAGATCTCGGCGCCGAGGGGCGTAAGGCCCAGGTGTTTTTGCACCGCCAGAAGATAAAGCGGCAACTGGAGTGCGGTCCCGAGCTCAAGATTCGTGGACTTGAATGTCGCTGACCGTTTGTAATCAATCACCACAGCATGTTTCTTTTCCGCATCTACATCGATCCGGTCCACGCGCCCCCGCAGTTTGATCCTTTTCTTTTCCTCGCTCTCGATCTCGAGCGCCGGACTATTACTTTCTCCGAGGTCACCGAAAGAATGTTCGACATAACACGGCCTAAAAGATGAGTTTTTCAGTCGCTCCGTCTCATAGTTTAAAAACCCCAAGAGCATCTCGAAAAGTTCACGGCGATCGAGCGCTTCCTGATAGGGTTCTGCCCACAGCATCGGATGCTGCTTAAGGCCTTCCTCCATTTCGCGCCGGATGAATTCTTCGAGCGTCTCCTTCGGATCGTTTTTTCCGTGATCCGCCACAAGGCTCTGGACAGATCCGTCCTCCGGCGGAGGATCAAAATATTGCTGGAGGACATGATGCAGGATACTCCCTTTTTGCATCACGCGGATATCTTCGCCAGGATCTTTCAACTTAAGGACCTTGTCGGCAAAATAACGAAAAGGACATTTAGCATAAGTCTCAAGCCGCGTCGGGCTTGTTTCCGACATCTCGAAATAGCCTCCCGTCAGGATCTTCTCATCTAGGATTTTTGCTTCGACGGGCTTGAGCGCCAGAAGAAAATGTTCGCGACTTTGCGGATCTTTGAAAAGCTCCGCCAAAGCTTCGCTAAAATCCCCCTCACTTTTGTCCTCTCCCCATTTTGAAAGGGGGAGAGGGATGGATGAGGGAGATGTCGGATTCCGAAACGCCCCGACCACTGCCGCTTCCAACTCGCGGCGAGTGATGGCTTCCTCGATCGCGGGAAAGGGTCGCGAAAGGTCCTGGCGGATCACGGGTATATTTCCTCCGAAGAGGTCTTTAACTTCTTCCAGATAAAACGACGGCAGGGATTCTTTCCCCTCAAAGTCAAGATGCGGGCAGCTTAAATACAAGCGTTCCTTCGCACGTGTAACAGCCACATAAAAAAAGAACCTCTCAATATTTTGCCGGGGAAGGCATTCCGCAAGGACATGCTCCATCCCCCCATTCATCAATTTCCGTTCCCAATCCGAGAGTAGCGGATCTTCACGAACTTGCATGGGAAAAACTTTTTCAAGAAGGCCCGCCACAAACACGACCTTGTATTCTTTCTGCCGAGCCAATGAAACGTCGTAGACCTGCACACGGTTCTTGTCGCGCTCGTGGAGCGAATAAACATCTAGTTCCACAAGCCCGAGGAAATGGTCCGAAAAACTTTCAAAAGAGATCTCCGGAGCTCCACTTTTCAGAAAACAACTCCGAATCTCATCAAGTAAAGCCTCGAATCTTTTGACGCAAGCCGCATCCCGCCGCGTAAAAGACGTGTAACGATCGCTTATTTCCAGAATTCCAAAAGTGTCATACACCGCCCGTTTGAAAAGCCGTACGTATTCCTCCGCGGTCTTCGCGACACGGAAACGGCCCTCAAGCTCCGCAAGAGCCGTGAACGTTTCCGTCTTTTTCTTATTGAAATCCGCCAAACCCATCTCATCTCCGCATTTCCAATCCGCAAGCCAGGCTTCACGCGTACCCATCACACCTTCGCGAAACGAGCTTTGTTCCAACATTGCGATCCATTCGTCATCTTTGACTTCATCGCTCAGGAGTCGACGCACATAACCGGATTTCAGAAAAGTAAAAACGTCCTCTCGCTGCCAGTCATTCCGGAAAACAGAAAGGAGCGACGCCGCGACGGCAATCCACGAGGAGAATTTCAACCGATCGCGTTCATGAATCTCAGCAGGGATCCCGTAACGCGCAAAGACCGAGGCGATGACGGGCGCATAATGCCGGATCTGACGAAACAGGACCGCAAAATCGCTGTAGCGGTAATTCCCGATCGCGTAGAGCTTGTGGATCTGACGAGCGATCAGTTCAATCTCGCCCTCAGTCCCGATCGCCTCCAGCATCACGATATCTTGAAGGGGACTGGCTCCCTTTCCCTCAGGAAAAGGTGCCTGTCCCCCCCCCGGAAATCCAGCCGTCCCCTTGAAAATATTCTTCTGCAGAAAAAGAAGCGCCGGCTTTTTCGTGCGATAAGAGTGCACCTTCATAGGCTGCACCTTGAACCCGAGCTTCTCGAGATCTTGCTGAGTCCGATTCACGGACTCAAATGCCTCCTGATGCCCGTGGCCCTCTTCTTTGGTAAGTGTGATCGTGATGTTCTCCGTAATCGCGGAAAGCTCCCGAAGATATTCCAGCTGTAAATTTGAGAAATCAAAAAACCCGTCGATCCAGATCGACTTGAATTTAGGGAGACAGGTACCTTTCCCTTCGGGAAAGAGAACCAGTCCCCGTTTCCTCTCCCGGAAAATGCGTAGGGCGTCCTGGCTGTCCCGAAGTCCCTGCGTTTTCAGCCGGGCCTCATACTGCTCATAGAAATCGGCAAGCGCTTCGTATTTCGAGACATAGGCCGGTTCGAAACCCTTGAGCGCGTTCATGCGTTCGCGGAAGACCTCAGGAAGAATGCAGGACTCTTTGAGCTCAGTAATGAACTGCGCCATCAATCCCAGGAACCCCGGCTGCTCGAATACTTCGCTAAAATAATCCCACGCGTTCTCGCGAATAAGGTCCCGGACAATCATCGTGCGCGTCAGGCTGGAAGCCACGGGGATATCGGTCACGCGGAAAATATCCTCTGCAAGCCGGGAGAGTGTGGTCACACGTTTGTGGAAAAATCCTTTGAGACCCCGCTGGATCAAAAGCGAGACCACGCGTTCGGTGTGCTCCGCGGAGGGAACGACGAAGAAAAGATCTTCGGCCAGAGGATCGACCGCGCTCGAAAGGGCCTTCCCGAAAAAATCAAGAAGCTCGTGCGTCTTCCCGCAGCCGGCTGGGCCGATCAGTAGGACCTTAGACATACATTACTATTTCTCTTATTTTTTGGAAAGAAGAGCGAATGTTTTTCATTCAAATTCCAACGACCAAGAATCAAGATCCAAGCAAATTTCAATAACCAAAATACAATCACCAAACATTGATTATTGAAAATTGTTTGGTTCTTG
>MHFU01000062.1:7382-11301 GCA_001804345.1 Omnitrophica bacterium RIFOXYB12_FULL_50_7 | reverse complement strand
GATGTGGAATATTTTCGTGGGTCTCTTGTCGCTGACGCTCGCGTTCGCTCTTTTCGACCCCTATTTCTTCATCGCCTACCTTATCGCCATCGCCACCTTCGGACTTTTCCAGGCTATGTTCATGGCCAACGCAGGCGGCTCGTGGGACAACGCAAAGAAGGTTGTTGAAGTCGACCTTGGAGAGAAAAACACACCGCTTCATGCCGCAACGGTTATTGGCGACACGGTGGGAGATCCCTTCAAGGATACCACTTCGGTCTCGCTGAATCCGATCATCAAGTTCTCGACACTCTTCGGCATGCTTGCAGTCGAGATCGCGATCAAGATGAACCCGGCAACAACCCGCGTGAGCGGAGCGGTCTTTTTCATTGTAGGCCTGATCTTTGTTTGGAGGTCCTTTTACAAGATGCGGATCCCGAAGCTGGCAACCCCGGCGGCAATGGCAAAAGCGGTGATTTTGGAATAAACACCAATCAAAAAAGCGCCCCGCCTTTGGTAACGGCGGGGCGCTTTTTTTATGAATACCCACCCTTCGCTCTTCGCGCCTTTTTGTTGAAATACTAAGGGGACAAGCATTGATTGATTGCCTGTCCCCTTTTCGTTTTCCGATTTAAAAACGAGAAAAGAAAACCTCGCTTTTCCTATTGTTTTTTCAATGAGAATCAGGAGTGCGAGCTGGCCTCCCCTGATTTTGAAGGCCAAATGATGGACGCAATGACCGACGCCGCCAGGATAAGTAATATGGTCCCAAGAGTGGCAACGGTCGGAATATGGATGTAGTGAGAAACGAGCATTTTGATGCCAATCAGGACCAGGATCAACGAAAGCCCGTAATGCAGGTGGTGGAAGAGTTTCATCAGCTGCGCGAGCGCGAAATAAAGCGCGCGAAGACCGAGGATCGCGAAAACGTTCGAGGTGTAAATAATGAAAGCGTCCCTTGATATGGCAAGAATCGCAGGGATTGAATCGACCGCGAAAACAATGTCTGTCGATTCTACAACCAGCAGGATCACGACCAAGGGCGTAGCGTAAAGCACCCCTCCTAACTTTACAAAAAACTTTCCTTCATGATAGTCCTGGGTCAGGGGGAAAAACCGGCGAAAGATCTTGACGAAAATATTCTTCTCCGGCTCCACCTTTTTGTCCTTTTCAAACGCCAATTTGAGCCCCGTCCAGACTAGGACAATACCGAATACATAAATCATCCAGGCGAAATAGTGCAGAAGACTCAGACCGCAAAAGATGAACACGGCCCTGAAAACAAGAGCGCCCATGATCCCCCAGAAAAGAACCTCGTGCTGGTACCGGGCCGGAAGACGAAAATAATTAAAAATAAGAAGGAAAACGAAAAGATTGTCGACGCTTAAGGATTTCTCAAGGAGATAGCCTGCCAGAAATTGGACGGCGAGTTCCCGGCCTTTCATGAAATAAACGCCCACATTGAAAAGTAGGGCAACGCCGATCCAGACGGCGCTCCAGATAAGCGCTTCCTTCATCTTGACCTCGTGGGCCTTGCGGTGAAAAACCCCAAGATCCAGAGCAAGCAGGACAAAAACGATAACGCCAAAAATCGACCAGGCTAATGCATCGGACATGCTATTTCTTTCCCTGTAACGAGTTGAAAAGGATATTCAAATCCTAAAAAACAAATTTTTTGAAACTCTCCAATAGCAAAAAAGGCCAGCCCTGATTCTCCCAAAAAAATCTGAGGAAATTAGGGCAGTCCAAACTACCTTTTAGTAAAAAAGATAAAAGCTTGGACCGCCCCGAAGGGTTGGCCTTCTTGCGTGATTCTATCCTAAATAAAAACAATCTGCAACGCCGACGGGATTAGTAGTTTAGTTCCTGGTTCGGACCGCAGATTAGCCCGCCCGCTTCCGAAGAAGCCGGGTTCACCTTTTCTTTTCTCCCGTTCCCCGGAACCCCGGGTATTAGGCGATCATGCCCCTGCGCTTGCGCACCGGAAGCAAGTCTTACGCTTTTGCTTCTTTCAAGGCTTCTTTCTCTTCCGCCTTGATATCTTTCACTTCCTCATTCGCTTCTTCTTTCACTTCCTTGATTTCCTCCTTTGCTTCGGCCTTGATGTCCTTCGCGATCACCGGAGCGTAGAGCTCATCCACTTCAACGGCATCGCCTACCACATCACCCGTCACCGCATCTTCCGCCACCACAAGCGTTTCATCGACCGCAACAGGTTCCTGCTCTTCAGCGGCAAACGCAAAGGCCGGACAAAGCAACGTCGCCACCACCAAAAGACTTACTACGAGTTTACTCTTCATATCCCTCAATCTCCTTTTTGTGCTACTTTTTCGCGGCGCAGCCCAAGTCTCTTGCTTCTTTTCAAGAGTGGTCGACTTGGACTGCCCCAATTTCCGTTGCGCGGAAATTGATATGTATTGGGACCGCCCAGTTCTTCTTGGGTTTTTGTGAGGCGGTACTGCACCATCGCTCGAATGTTTCCCCCGATCTTGAAAGGATAAAAAAAACGCCTTAAAGTCCCAAGCAACACCCCGCCTTCGCAGGCCATCACTTAAAACCAAAGACGTTTATCGTTTATTTTCCACGTCACCCGAAGGCTTAAAAGCCCTCCGATGCTACCCTTCAACACTTCAGGGTTCTTTCGGGTTTCACCTCACTGTTGTTATTGGCTTCTGTTAGGGAGTGTACGTGGGAAAACGGCCCCTGTCAAATGGCTGAAGCCTCTTTTTCGATCATATCCGCGAAGATATTCCACTGAGACAAAAAGGACCATAAAAGTCATAACCCATTCATAACAAAAGAGATAAGTCTGTAAAGATATAAGTCTGTTCAGGTCCTTCTTTTATCCGAAACCCAGAACTCCATTCTCTTATTGAGCATGAGCCGTGTTTGGGCATCCAAAGCAGGCATCGCGCTCAAAAAAACAAGAATAAAGGGGACAAGAAACCACTCCAGGCCGTGGATCAGCGTCCAAAAGAGCGAGAACTTTTTCTTCTTCTTGGGAAGGAGCCAGAGACTCATGATGATGGTCCCCAAAAGAGCAATCGTGGAAAGTCCAAAGATAGCCTGGGTGAACCGGCTGGCATTATAATAGAGAACGGTATTCGAAAATTCATTACCGGCAGAGATCGCGGGAAGCCACCCGACAAAAGTCAGCAAGAACGGCAGTGCCGCCCAGGTGACCTGACCCTCAAAAAGCTTGAAACCATGCTGAAGTTTGTCGAAGAAGGATATTTTTTTATTCGCAAGGAACCCGCGCATCACGAGCGGGAAATTCTCCACACCCCACGCCCACCGCCTTTTTTGTTTGTAAAGACTCCCCACGGTCCCCCACCAGGAACCCGCGTCCACGATATCCATGGACAGAGTCATCGGCATCGGAACGACTTGATATTGCCCATCGAAATGAAGGTAGGATTTCCAAAAGATCCCGGAATCCTCCGAGATCATGTCTGTCGACCAATACCCCACTTCCACGAGCGCCTTGAAACTCATGCTATGACTTGAGAACGTCACGAGTCTTTCCGGATCCGTGGTTTCGATCAGCTGAAAAAAAGAAGAACCGGTCTCAATCACACGCGCGAACCCGGGTACTTCCCAAATATTGTTATGAAAAACAGGGATGGGCTGGAAACTCGCCCGATGCCGGTCAGGACAATTCATAAAACAATAGGTCAGACAGGCAAAGTAATCGGGGCTCACCACCGTATCCGCATCAAAACAAGAAACGATCACATTCTCGAACGGGATCTTGTTCTCTTCAAGATACCTGGCAGCCTCTCTCGCAGCATAACTCGTATTAGCACCTTTCACGCGTGCCTCGCCGGGAAGACCGTCCGGATGCTCCGCCACAAGGAACTCCATGAACCGGCCACGATACTCGTCCGCGATCCGCGTCATGCCTTCCCTCACAGCCTGCTCGGCCCGTGCTTCCACCGCA
>MHFU01000062.1:167-7358 GCA_001804345.1 Omnitrophica bacterium RIFOXYB12_FULL_50_7 | reverse complement strand
CTTCCGTGCAAAAGCTTTATTATGGGCAACGCTCAAGACGTTCGCCGCTACCACCTCCGGAGATTCTTTCACAACGGGAATCACGACTAAATGAAAGATCTCTGACGAACGCGGCGGGATATCCCCCGCTTTTTTCAGCCGTTCCAGATCTTTCCGATGCGCCCAATGAGAGATCCGTTTATACCAGTCCTTTTCGTGACACGGCTTTCGGGTTTCCGCAAGATAAGCATCGAACCGATCCATGCCGCGAATACGCCCGAGCCAATCCGTATCTTTCTCGATCGAAAGCCTGACATAAGAAAGAAGGAGAAAGATCGTCAGATAAAAAAGCCTCAAGACCCAGGCCAACATAAAAGCAATCACAACGATCGCGGCGATCAGAGGCGCCCAGATTGAAAGTGCCACCAGCCCCAGGATCAAGGTCCAGCTAGTCAGTCCCGGAAGTGTCTCAAAGAAGCGCTGCAGCAAAGTTTCTTTTTTGTTCAAACCATGACGCGAATAACGAAATTTCATTTCATCGCCTCTTGGGTTTCTTTTTCAAGCTCGTTGATCACGCCGGAAAACGTGATCCCTTCCGGAAGAATATCCGCAGCCACAAGCTCGCCCCGGGAGGATTCCAGATAATAAAGTTTTCCGGTTTTCTCGGCATAAAAGAACCCGCTTCTCTCCCGTACCTCAGCAAGTCTCTCAAGGGAACCATCCCGTCCCCCCATCCGAACGAGAAATATTTTGTCTTCATCGCAAAACAGGACATAAGTAGCATCACAAACAAAATAAGCCTGGCGAATGTCCTTCCCTTTTTCAAAGATCCATTCGATCTCAGGCCCGCGCTCGAAAAATTCTTTTTTGCGTTCCTGCTTTTCGAAATCCAACACCCCGACCCGACCCCCCTGCCACAACGCGACCTTCCGGCCGCCCGTATCGGTCTGATACCCTCGCACCCCTTCGTCAACAAAACGGTAAGGCAACGCGTTCGAAAAAAGCTCCCCGCGCTCTCCCCAAAAACAGATCGTATTATTCGAAATAAAATCGATCTTATATCTCTCCTCGCCCCTAAAAAGATTTTCGAGGAAAAGGCCTTTTTCCACCAAGACCTCTTCCCCTTTTTTAGCGTTGAAACCCAAACGAACGATCGAGGACTCGCGAAGGGCATAAACCTTGTTTTTGAAAAGCCCGAAACCCCGGATCTTTTCAAGAAATTCCGGAAGCACTGTCATCTTTTCAAGGTCCAAACGCAAAAGGCCCTGACTCTGCAACGCGAAAAGATAGTCGGGATGACCGCCTTCCCACAAAATCTCTTGAGGTACTCCCGCCGCGAAAAGGCCTGAAAGGTCCTTCCCTTCCGATTTTTCCTTATCAAGTTGACATCCCAGGAATTTCATACCCGTGGACGTCTTCACCTGAAGAACGATAAAAGGACTCTCCTTGACGCTGAAAACCCTGACAAGTTCCGCCGTTGCGAAGAAAGACGCCTCCGGAAGGACCGGACGGGAAACTTCATTCTTCCAGTCAAACACCACAAGATCCCCGGCACGTCCTGTATTTTTAAGAAGCAGGAAACGTGTCCCAGGAACAGGCCAAAGGTCTTCAAAAGACTCGGCAATCAAGATCCGGGTTTTGACATCTTGAGGGACCAGCAGGATTTTTTCAAAATTAATGGCCTTCCCCGGCTCCACTTTCACCTTCCGCACCCAGGGCCTGAACCCGCGTAAAACGATCTCCACATCGTAGGGCCCGGGAAGAAGGTTCCGGATCGTGGCGGGCGTCCTTTCGGCGTAGTGTCTGTTCGCGATCGAAATGGAAGCGTTCGAAGGAAGCGTCTCGATATGGATCAGTCCGGTCTTGGCGAACCCTTCTTCAACCTTGGGCGTGAAGATATAGCCAAACGCATAGAGGATGATGAGCGGGCAGAGAATAAGATAGAGCGCGAAAAAAAGATAAAAAAGGATCTTCCGGAAAATGACCATGGGCCCTGACTTTTATTAAATTTCATTGATACGGAAGTCAGGACCATCATGATTTCCTGATCTTCCGAAATGAATGACAATCATGATGGCGGCATTATGCCACAACCCGGGCAAGGCTTAAAGAGATCCGTTTTGAAGAATTACGCGGAGGTGGAGATAACGGTGTAGGCTTGAAGGACTTCGAGGACCTGGGTGGACCAACGACCAACCGCATCATAAAAATAGCCGTTCTTCTGCCTTAATTCCGAACGAGAAATGTCCTCCAAAGCATACAAGATCCCGATACCGAAAGAACCGGCCTGGTTAAGTCCGAAAGCCGAATCTTTCATGCGCTCCGCAAGTCTTGGATCAAGACGCTTTTGGAATTCCGCCAGGGTGTCGTGCTCCATATCCGAAAACCCGATTACGGGGATCTTGTCTGAAGCCGCAAGCCGTGGAAATCCATCATAAACTGAAGCCACCTTCCGCAACTCGGCAACCCGTTCACTGTATTTCCCTTGAAGCGCAACCGGAATGACCAAATGTAACTTACCGTGATTCAAACCCACAACCTCGAGAAGCTCCCTGAACCTCTCGGGTGAAAGTGTGTCGATCCTCGACTGCTCCACCACCATGATCACGTCCTGCTTGAGCCGGAGGATCTTCCACGGATTGATCTGTGGGTAACCGTTACCTTGGGTGACTATTCCCTGTTTCCGCATCGCCATAGGCTTAAGCTCCGGCAAAACCGCATCCGGAACTCGCGTATTGGAAAAAGGCAACGGATAACGGATGGTGAATGAAGAAGAAACCACCGTTTCACCGTCCGCCATCCTCCGTCCACCTTCCGATATTTTGTTCCGCAGCTCAGCCCTGGAGAAAGAATCCCATAAAACCTTTACTTGATCCCGTAATGACATCACGATTCCCCGCTCCTTGGAATTCAAAAAAGGCAAACTCTCGCCTATCATCGAAAAAGCAGCCTGGGAATGTTGCCAGAGTGCCCTATAACGACGCATTGCCGCTCCTCGATGAGCCCCAGATTGCTGCTCGAGATAAAATAAAAACTCAAGCTCTCTACCGTAAGCAAATAACTCCGAAAAAAGATCTGAAATACGACACCTCCGCCCCATGAACCATGGATGAACAAAAGTATTTTGGAAAGACGCCTCGTCGTCTATAAACCCTGTAAGATCTTCTCCCTCAGAATCTTTCCACTCAAAATCATCTTCTTCGGTCGCTCGCAGATTTTCCATACTCTTATCATTTCTCATCTCTATGTGTTGATCCTCATGAATAAGAGTTGCTGCATAATCATCGCTAGAATCATGAGGATCGAAATTGATCAGAGCATGGCCACCCAAAACGACTCCGCCCACATCTTTTTTGCCCGGCCGTGACGTGGTTTGATCTAAATCGGCGATCGATTCAAGTGAGCGAGGACCTTTCATCTCATGATACCAACCGCTACTGGCAATGAGATCCGCTGCCTTTTTAAGCTTTGCTATAACCGAACCTGACAAGGCCTCATCTTCCACGATAATCGGAAGTCCATCGAGATAAAAATATTGATTTAGTTTCCAAAAATCAGCCGTCCCAGTATTCAATAATTGCAATTGCTTTTTGATAGAATCAGTCGGTGCGCCAGGATACAATCCGTCCAAAAGAGCCTTGAGGCCATTCCCAAACCTACGACCTCCGAGAAGGTAATTCATTTCGCCCGCTGGTAATCTCAAAACAGGAGACACAACGTCTTTAAAATACCGATCCATCAATTCCTTATTTTGATGAGCAGCCAACATTTTATTTGCAACATCCAGCAAACGATCAAAGCGGAAAAATGCCCTGTCGAGATCAGGATGCGCTTTCCCTAACACGGCCTTAAGCTCTTCCTTTTTAGATTGAATCTTGATTTTGAGATCTTCCGCTCGCAAGGATACATCCGCCAACACTTCCTTCGCCGATTTTTCCGTCCTCACCTCCGAGCGTTTTTGGATCTCGTCAAGTAACGGAGAAAGGATTGATTCGGCCTGCACGACATTACGGGAAATAACTGTCGGAATCGTATGCCCATCGTCGGGATATTTCCGTAGGCTTTTGAGTTCTGTCAGCATGTAGCCAAGGTGCCGGACAAGGTCGACATCCGATAGGGCTTTCATCTCCGGGATATAGGGCGAATAGCTCACAAGCCGCAGATCGGAGACGTCGAATGCTTCCTGACTTCCAAAATACTGACGCACAATACTTAAGCCGGCGCGTCGTTGGAGAATCGGATTCTGCATAAGAATAAGGGTGTCGGGTTTGAATCCAGCATCACCCGGAGCATCAAGAAGCTTTTTTGAAAAACGAACATTCTCACCGGTATTCACCGAAAGAGGTTCGACAAAACGCACGGGAATGCCTTTGGCTTCAAGAATATTCCGGTAGTGCTCCGCCTCTGCAAGCCGCTTTCCTTGCGCGTCATAGAAAATGCCCGGTTTACTGCCATATTGACCGCTTGTCAAAACCGTTATACCGTAACCGCGTTCCTTAAGCTGCAGAATCACATCCGCAGCCGCATACGCAGGTCTTTCTTCCCAACTACCAAAAATCATGGCCAGGTTTTTCTTTTGAGGATCAAGTGCGAGCTTATCGAGTGTGACCGGGACCCAACGAGCTTCCTGAGAAATCTTCCCGGGAAGATATTCTTCGCGTACCGCAAGAAAATCCGCGATCACTTGCCCTTGGCTTTCCAGGATCTCCCGTTCCTCGGACAATACCCGCATCTCAGCACGGCGGCCCACTTCTGCCGCCGGCTGATCCGCCTGTAAAGCAAGACGGATTCGTCCAACGTTTTGTGGCGAAGAAGTACTTGAATCAACCGAATTCAAGTACATCTCGAAGCGTGAACCCCAAAAAGAATTTTTTGTAACCGCAAAATCTTTCGCTTGTTGTTGTAATAGTTCCTCGGCTTTTTTCATTGTTAAGTTTTCCACTTCACCGACAAAACTCGCGACACGCGCCATAAAAATAGGTTTTAAGAGAGTCGCAAATTGAAGATTTTCTTGCTTGTCTTTAGTCTCCAGGTATTTACGGATAAAGCTCATCACCACAAAGGCCCAATCTTTGGCAGTAAATACAAACTCTTCTTCGTTAGATTGGACCAAACCGTCGAGCTTGGAGACCAGTACTGGAAAATCATGCCGGTACGCTTCGCGGTTGGCCTGATATTCCTTTTTGAAGGTTCGTATCCAGACCGCGCGATCAATGCCATTGGCTTCCCCCGAGGGACCAGAAAGATCAGCATAGACCTCTTTTGCAGGACGACCCCTCTGTCCTTCGGGAAGACCGCCACCTTCCGACATTTCTGTGTAGTCACTCCCGACATAAGACCTCCACCATTCCGGGTGATTCGAGATCTGTTCAAAAAGGGTTCGGAGAACTCCGCCAAAATACTTTTCAAGATTTTTCTCCAAAGGATTCGCTTTGTGAGTTTTCTCTCCGGCCCAAACATCGGCAACCCCTTTACCCTGAACAATCGATCCTGAAGCAAAGCACCCCTCAAAAGGAATTTCTCCCATCCAAATGTCCGAATCATCCAGATATCCCTGTAGCAGATCTTTGGAGACGCCAAATTCTCCGGCATTGGGCATTCGAACTCCTGTTCCAAAAAACGAACTAAAGATCGGAAACACAAAATGATCGATAATCGCGATATCGTCCTTGCCGTAATACCGCACATACCGAGGCGAGGCATAACTTGCCTTCCTGGTTAAAACAGGCTCGAGAAGTTTCCCTAACCATTTTTGATCGATCTGCATATCTCCATCAACTGAAGCAAGATCAGCCCCAATCTCACGCGCCACCTTCATGGCAAGCCTCGTGGCCCATTTTTTTCCGATGAGTCCCGCGAATTGTTTTTCCTTACCGTAGACTTCGAACTTTACAGATTCATCTTCGAGCCCCTGGGTAATCTTTTCCAATTCCGCCAGTGTTTCCACAGCCATAGAATTGGCCGTTTCCCCGACGCACAGGACAAGCGCTTGTTTTAATCCGTAACGCTTTAAAATTTCATGAAGAGACCCGTGAATCGTCCGCGCAAGATCACGAATATCGATCGTCTGACCATGCGTTCCTGGAAGCAACGCGCCATGTTTAACAGCAACATCCTGGATTTCATTATAAAAAGGAAAAAGAATTACAATATCCGCCGAGGGAATCCTTTGCTTGATTTTCTTCATTTCAGATTCAATGCTCGCATCAAACGCCCGAACAATTTCGTTTTGTTTCCCTCTTACCAAGTCTTCCGCCGGGGCTACAGCTTTAGCTCCTGCCTGCCCAACCGTTTGAGACAAACGCATTTCTGCTCGATTTTCAAACTTATTGGAATCGTATGAATCCTCAAGAATTCGTTCTCTGACATGGCTCAACACATTCCCAACAACTGATTGAATCTCTCGAGGGTCAATATTTTTAGGATAAATTCCAGGCGCGTTTAACGCCTTGCCATCATACAAATGACGATTACCCGAGGCGTGAACATCGATAGCGGAAATAGCCGTGAAGATAATTTCCAGCTCTTCAAGAAAACCCGGGATTTCTTGAAGCGAAAGATGCCCAACCTGGATCAAAGATCGAATCCATTCCTCAAGAGAATCCGGTTTTAAAACAAGCGCCATTTCCCCGGTCTTTGTATCGATGTGGTTTTTCGCAAGATTCCAGGGGTCCGAATGGCCCATCACTGTTTTAATCACGGTTCCGCTTACAACAAGAGAAGTTGCCGGAAAACGCTTAAAAAATTCCACTGCGATTTTCTCACCCTGCTTTTGATGGGCTGCCTTGTCCGGAAGATCGTGATAACCATAATCATGCAAACAGCCTGCGGTAACAAAGATCTCTCGTCCCCTTTCGCTTAGACCTCTTAATCTTTTCGAAATCTCAGTGACAAAATCAGATCCCACCCTGGTATAAGGATCTCTTTTGATAAAGGCTTCAATCCGACCTTCCAGCAAATCGTCCATCTGCTGAGCGTAAGTTTCAACATGCCGGGATCGAAACCAATCCTTCTCACCCACTTTTTTGCCTTCAAAATTTTCTGAATCCCATTCTGGGCCCAACCGATTTAGTTTGTCGACATGGATCCAGCTCTGGCTAATCGCTTTTAAAAAACTTTCGGCAGGGTCATGGGCCTTAAACTTAAATCCACGCGCTTCTGAACGCGCTGCCGAAACCAGTTCCGGACGCCTGAGAAGATTCCTGGAGCGGT
>MHFU01000062.1:0-147 GCA_001804345.1 Omnitrophica bacterium RIFOXYB12_FULL_50_7 | reverse complement strand
GCGATTTGTTTGCCATCAAGAATGGGGCTCATTTTCTCCGGATCTTTAACAAAAGAACTCGCCCCTATTTCTCCCCACACTTCTCCGGATTGTTCAAGGGTGATCGGATCGAGGTGACGGCGGAAGGCGAAAAATCCCCTGCCCCCT
>MHFU01000061.1:2678-7373 GCA_001804345.1 Omnitrophica bacterium RIFOXYB12_FULL_50_7 | reverse complement strand
CCTCAAGGCAAGTTTTTCATGGGCCGTGTCCAACAAACGCTGTTTTTCCGCCACCTGAAGGGACGCCGCAAATCGCTGATTCTCAAGTTGTTCCACCTCGCCGCCGTAAAAAGCGTCGGCTTGCTGCCCCGCATATTTTCGTTCGCTTCCCCTGGACTTTGCGGAAAAATCAACCACAGTCGCGGTCACTCCGACGGTCCCGGACCAGGCTCCCTCCGAAAGCATATTCTCCGTATTTTCGAAGGACCACGCATATCCTGCCAGAGCGCTGTAGGTCAAAAGACGGGTATCACCATACCCCCAACGCAAAACATCCGCCTGTTTTTCGAACCCTGAGCGCTGCCATTCCTGTCTCCCGGAATATTTTTCGGCAAGTTCCTGAGCCCCATAGCGCATCCGGGAAACCGCCCCCACCTCAGGATTCACCCCTTTGACGGTAAGCCCCTGGCCCAACTGATCCATCTGAGCGGTTAATAACTTGGCATCCTCCAGAAATTGCCCGCGATCTTCGGCCAACGCGCCAGCCCCACGAACTCGAGTCGCTTTCGCCGCACTGTCGATCGCCGCCTGACGTTCTTTGCTGCTGATGGCTTGAACCGCCGATTTTACGTTCGCTACAGTCTTTTCCAGCCATCCCGCATCCTCCGGAAAGAGACGTCCCAGATCTTTGATGAGAGTTTCTACGAAAGTCTGATGCTTTTCCGGCGAATATTCACTATCACGGGCCAAAAGCAACAGATCCCGTTCCTGCTCTAACCCCTTGATAATCACACGATCCTGGGCAATTCCTTGGACGGTATAGAGGCGATCCGTATGATCGACCTGTGTCGTTCTTCCGGCCGCAGTCTTAAGCGTCCCAACATGCTTTTCGCTCTCGATCAATTTTGCGTTCGCAGCAACCAAAGCACGGTTGATCTCACTCAACCGAACCCGAATCGCTTCCTGTTCGAGCTGATAATCCCGCTGGACACCCAAAACCGTATGCACCGCGTACGCAAACTGTGCCTTCCGTTGTTCCTTGGAAGCACTGGGACGTGCCAACTTCATATATTCGAGAACGAAATCAAGAGAACCCTTCACTCCGCCCCCGACGAACATTTCTACCTCCAAACCCGTTTTGTAGTAGCCCGCGTTCCGCAAGAGATCGATATACACACGAGGAAGATGAAAAAAGACATCCGTGTCACCAACAACCGATATCCGCTGTTCGGTGCTGTGCGCGCCGGCCAACGCTTTGGCACCCACCACTGCGATTTCGCGCCTGGAAATATCCTGTTTAGCCAAGGCATCGATAAGCTGCGCTGGAAGAAGACTCTCGACCGGAATTCCAAGTACGTCCTCAATGTTTTGATCGGGGCGCAACGAAAGATCCTTGCGTATCTGATCTGAAATAGATTGCTTCTGAAACCTCAAATTCTGGAGATCCACGGCCGCGTTACTACCAACCTCGTCAACCTGCATCGGGAACAGATTCCCCCGGGTTGCGACAATGCCCTCAAGACGCTTCTGCTGGTCTTGGAGATCCTGCACGGTATCCTTCTCAAATCCCTCCCAAAGTTCGACCTTCTCATTCACATAAGCCAACATTACGATACGTTGAACAACACTCTTCTCGAGCTTAACGGCAATGACGTTGCGTTGTACTTGGGCTTCACGCTCTTCATTTTTGAAGGTCAGCCATTTAAAAACTTGGTCGGAATCAGGTGTGTGGCGTATTGTAAGTCCGAGATTCCAGTGCTTATACTCGGGCGGTTCGGTGATAGTCGTTTCAACAGTCACGGGTTCTTGAATAATGACCTCCACACCCTCGCCCGCCGGATAGCTGACCTCCTGCATTTCCGTGTGACTCGTTGTCGAGGTCTCCGCAGAACCATCAAAAGAGAAAAATCCTTTTTCCCCGGTCTGTCCACGCAGCATGAAGTCATAAGAACCACTCAATGTAAGCACCAGAGGTTGCACAGCACCTTTCGTTTTCTCCCGAACGATTTCAACTTCCAGATCCTGAGCGCGTAGAACATGGGAACCGGTGATCACTGTTTTCAGTTGTTCCGTATCGATCGAAGCCTGCTTGGGCGCATTAGCCACAATATCCGAAACGATTCTTTCTCCAACGGAAACCTCCTCGGACTTTATGTCGGTAGGCTGGCTAGGCAGGAGTTCCACTTTCATGGCTCCGACGATGCCAGCACCAATCGCTACTGCTGGCCCGGAAACCGTGGCTGTTTGGGAGGCCGCAGGCATTTGAGCCATTATTTTTTCCACCAGCATCGGAGACTCGGCTTCCACAAACTGCGCTGCAGGAACTTTCTCTGAAAGGCCCGCCCGACTCGCCAAATCATTGATCGTGTCGCAGAAGGCAGGATTAACGACCACACGACCTTTGGCCATCGAACGCTTCATGGCGTCGGAATGGCGCCAGGCGCTGTGGAAAGGATTGTCCCAATTAAAAAAGATCGTTCGGAAACTCTCAGGAGCGACCGTGTCTTCCGGGTGAACTGGCCTTCCGGTCCTGATGGCTTCAAGAATAAGATCGCGGTACACATCGACCTCTTTTTTGTCCACGTTAGGACTCGTGAGCATTGCCCGGTAACCCGGTATCGCCCGGCCCAGCTGTTCATCCAACGCGGCCAACGCCACAGCTTGCTCCGCAGCAACGCGTTCTTTGGCAGCCTTCGCCTCTTCTTGCGCCAACTTGCGCAATTCTTCAGCTCTCGTGGCAGCAACGGCTCTCTCACCAGCAACGCGAATTGCTTCAACACGAACAGCTTCGTCAGCGGCTTTCTTCGCTGCAGATTGCTCATCGGCAACGCGAGATTCTTCAGCCTGCATGGCAGCAGCTTGATCAGCAATAGCACGATCCTCGTCTTCAGCTTGCATAGCGGCAGCTTCAGCAACAGCTTGCTCAGCAACAGCGCGAGCTTCGTCTTCAGCTTGCATAGCGGCAGCTTCAGCAACAGCATTCACCTCCGTTGCAGATTCAGTCTTGGGCGCTGTAAACCATCTAAGAATATCCAAACCGGCTTCCGGAATCGTTAAAACAGTTTTGACTTCAGACACCCCCGCGGTTTTCGGAGATTTTTCTACGGGCGCTCGAGCCGGCGCATCTTCCGATGGACCAGGAGCACCCACACCGCCACCAGTCCCTATCGCCGCTATCGGAAAGCGTATGTGATTTTTGGCCCACAGCCACCCATTCCCAGGTTCTTTCGACGCGAAAGTGCCCCATGCACTGACCACCGCCTTCGAAAAAGACTCATAAGCCCCGGAAAGTTTTTGGCCCACAATAGACCCGTAAGTTGTTTTTTCCATCGCGGCAATTTGCTGGCGTGCGTTGTCAACGAATTGCGCTTTTTCTATGGTGGGTCCAGAAAATCGCTCATCCGCAATCCTCGTAAGATTCTCTTTTAAGATCGGCGCTTGTTCTGTCGCCTGCTTGGCAATCATGTAAGGCTGAACCACCAGGTTCGTGGAAATTTCCTGAACGCCCACTCCCACCCAGCCCAAAGTGCCGGAGGCAAAAAAGCGATCGGCAAAGGGAACAGACTCACCCCGTTGGGCCATCTCGGCATATTCCTTCTGTTTTTCCGGATCACCCTCGATTGTTTTGATGATGGCACTAAAGAGATGAAATTGATCTCCGAGAAATTGCCTGAAGAAAGTGTCAATCCCTTCCGCGTAATGAACGATCGCCGCAATTTCATGCGACACCACCCACATCGAAAAAGTCCCGAAAACCATCGAAACCCAGAAAGACGCGCTCGTCAGAACTTCACGGCGCGCCGCGGCATTGACCTGCCAGCGATAACGAACCCCTTGCCCCCTCGTGAGTTTTTCGGGGATGGAAACCTCCCCCGTGGGATCATTTTCTCGAACGGCACGGTCAAGCGCCGCGAAGGCAAGCCCCGTATCGTAACGATTCATTCCATAAACGCGGTCACCAAGATCCCTCTGAATAAGCTTAAGGACCTTTGCCTTTTGTTCCGCGGTAAGAGCCACCCATTCGGATGTCTGGGTCTCGCCTGTCAGAGCCAAGATACCGGAAAGAGAAAAAGTCGCGGGCGTAATTCCGTACTTGGCGAGCCCGTCGAATGCTTCTTTGAATGTTTTCGCTTGCGGATTTAAAATGTGCGCCATATCGAGCAGGGTATCGCGCATCATGATTTCACGCATTTTGTTCGGGACCTGGGTTGTCACTGCCAAAAGAAAGTTCAGGATCGCCGCGCTCGCAAACGCCTGAAGGGTAAGATGGACTTTATCTCCTAAAAATCCGACTATCGTGCCCTTCGTGCTGATCACGGACCCAAGATTTAGAAGATCAAAATGTGGGACTCCGGGAATGGCCGGAAGAGACGGGATGGGGATCCCAAAAAGATTAAGCGCTTTGGATGCTATAAAATCTTCGGTGCCTGCGGGAACCACCGCCCAGGACGGAGGAGAAACACCCAGCCACATGAGTCCGCCAAAGATCGTCGCAAAGATCAAATGCCCGAGGATGCGATTTCGAAGCCAATGGGCCGGAAGATTTTGTCCCGCCGCTTGAGCCGCGCGATAGGCCAGAACTTGCTTCACAAAGATAGAACCCCACACTCCGATGCCGAGCACCGCGAAGACGGGAAGTGAAGTTCCCGCGACCGTCAGAAGAATACCGCTGGCCTGGCTGTAGATAAAAAGCCGAGCGCGTTTTTGAGAAAATTC
>MHFU01000061.1:0-2663 GCA_001804345.1 Omnitrophica bacterium RIFOXYB12_FULL_50_7 | reverse complement strand
CTGCGAGGTTTGGAGAGCCACCCAGATCCCGTATCCTGGACGCGTGCGAATAAAACGATCCATCCGCGAAAGATTCTTATCCGCTTTCCGGGTCTTGGCGTTTTCAACCGTAGCCTGGATTTCAGAATCCGTGATCCAACGCTGATTCTTGGCGCCCAAAATAAAATAATTGATACGAAGGCGGAAGTACTGGAGGATAAATCCATCGAGAAGGTGAAAAGGCATGGCAACGAGAATTTTAAGGGTAAGACCTAGGGCCGTAAAAAGACCCTGCTGGATGATACTTTGAGTCCCTCCCTGCTTTTTCCATTCGACTCGCATTTTCAAAAAAGCGGCTGTTAAAAACCCGGCGGCCAGTGCGGAGACTGCAACCGTAGCCACTATCGGGAGTGTGGTCGTGACCCCCAGGATAATACCCGCCACACTCCCGATCCCCACAAATTGCAGGATCCTCTTCTTGGCGCTCTCTTCGGACTTGGCATCTTCACCAAAAATATTACTCGCGTGCATTTTCTGGTAAGCCGGCCAATTTTGAAGTTTGTAATCAACGGAAGCGCGCCACTGTTCAGTTTTATCCTGAATCGCTGAAAAATCGGGGGCCGGAAGACCTTCGAGCCATTTTTTTCCGTCCGCTGAAGTTACAATCCACCCAGCACCCTTCGGATTAACATGAACGGTGATCCCGCTCCTAACAGACCCGGCCCTCATCGCTCGCAACACAAACGCCACGGAACCAAAAACGAGCGGGAAAGCTACTACCGTGGCTGGCATGATCATGGCTAAAAGGCCTCCAGCGACAAGTCCAACAGCACTCCATCCGATTACTCCGCGCCAAACATACGACCCGAAATAACCGCCTTGCTCCTTTTCAACTCGCGCCTTGACTTGATCCGCCGTTACCGCGGCAAATTCAAATGCTGGCACGGCTGGTTTTGCTTCGGGCGCCACTAAAGCCGGTTTTGCCGCGGGAGTTACCGCAAGCCTGGCAGCAGCTTGATCATCCGCTGCCTGTTTGACCGCTAGCGTTTGAACCACCAACGGCTTGCTTAAACGCTGGCTAAGACGATCCCGCTCCGCCTTTGCCTGGGCATCCTGAAGAGCTTTCTCTTGCGCTGCCTGGATTTCTTCTCTGATGTTCGTGCCAATCGCCGGGGATTTATCGAGAATACGCAATGGGGGCGTTACAGCTTTCGTGTTCGTCCCATATTCCGTTCGCGACGCGCCGGTTCCAGCCGCCGAAAAAACCGGCTTCCGGTCCCGCAATTCCGAACGCCCCAAGAGCTGTTGGATTGCCTCATTCATTCCAATCGGTGCGGAATCTGTTTTTAATTCCCCACTAAGAAAATACCGATCCGGAGTTATTGGGATCTTTGCAAAGCCCGGAAACAGCCCGGAAATTTTCACTTCCGATAATTTTGGGGAATTAAACATGGCAAAAACCCCAACGCGATCCGTTTTGTTACCAAGCGTGTAAAGTAAAACGTTCTTGTCATAACGAACAGCGCCCTTCATCTGACTGATCACATCCGCCACAAACGGTTTTGAAGCCGCATCATCCGAAACGCTCACAAGAGCCGCGCGCATCTCTTCGGCCCCAGTAGGAGAAGCCGTTTCTCCCAAAACGCTTTCTACCGCCATAAGACGTATCATCGCCTGAGCCGCCGGACTGATCGGTTGCTTGAGCAAACAGATTAGGTGCTCCGCAGCCAACTGGAAACGCGGGTCGTTAAGGACGCCGGACTTAGGCCAAAGGAACACTTCGCTCAAAGCTTTCTCGATCGGAAGTGGCACTTCGCGAAGAGCAGCGTCATAAAGGACGCTTTCCTTTTTCTGATCGATAGCCTTCGTGATCCGTGGTGTGACTACTATATAAGAAAGGCCTTTATCCTGAAGGTACTTCTCGATCCCGGGCGTGTGGAACCCACCTGTAACGATGGCGGATATCTTCTCACCCGTAGCGAGGGCTTTCTCAACCGCTCTCTCGACCAACATCTGGTCACGGTCGAGCGCAGCTTTATAGAAGCGCTCTACCCGCGGCAGATCCTGATCGAGAAACTCCATCTGGGACGGCAATCCAAGGGAGAAGTGGTACTGCTTAATGAGCGGTTTGAGAAAACCTGAAAAAGTGTCGGCCTTGAACTCATTCTGATAGGTGTAATAGAACTCCGCATTCTGCTTGGTCAGGGAAAAATCGAACATTTTTGTATAGATGTCATGAATGCGGAGAATATGATCCAGTTTCACCTGCTCGAGAGTCGTAAAAAGCTTCTGTTTCACGTCCTTTTCGAGAACGTCGATCTCATCAAAGAGCGACGCATCGATCAGATCATAAAGCTTCATGTACTTGATGTAGGCAAGAACGTCGGCATATTGGGTCTCGAACCGGGTCTCACCCGCTTTGACAGTCGGAATACCCCGGATCTCCTGTTCCAGGTACGCATAGTAATCAGCCCGTTTCATCTTTTTCATGCGGTAATGGACGGTGTTAGCCAGAAAGCGGGAAATTTTTTCTCGGGAAAGATAGTGTTTGAGATCATTAATCATCGAGTGGGTCTGTTTTTCAGCCTTCTCGAAATCGATCTGCTTCTCAATATCGACCAGCATGACGAGAGATTGCATCCCCTGATATTTCGTAAGATCGATATGATGCTTCTGGGCCAATT
>MHFU01000060.1:3259-7483 GCA_001804345.1 Omnitrophica bacterium RIFOXYB12_FULL_50_7 | reverse complement strand
AAAAACGAGCGTCGCCTCAAGATCCTTGGCAGACGGCATTTTCGTCACAAGGTCCTTGGGAATCTGCTGATTGCCGAAAAGCCGCACGGAGTCGAGATACTGTTTATCTTCTCCCAGAACCTGCTTTTCATTTTGCAGTTTTTCATTCTGATCCTCGATCGCCTGAATCGCAGCCTCCAGTTCCTGGACCCGCGCCGCCGGAGCTTCTTCTGTGTACTCCCGCTTCATCTGTGCCCCGAGGATCTTGACTTCCGCGGTCCCCTTGCCCTTGACACGGATCGAATTCTCATCGATCTCAGGGATAATACCGGCGAAGATCACCTTCGTGTCCCCGGGCTTTAATTCCACTTGGGCCGAGCGGGTCACAAAAGCGCTCGAAGAGTAGACCGTCACTTCGCTAATACGCGACAGGGCATCCACGTCCGCCGCAAAAGCCTGACTGCTGATCAAAAGCAAGAGACTCAAGATCCAGAAAACCTTTTTCATATTCTTTCCTCCCGGGTTAAACAACATCTTCAGGGGACAGGCAATGCTGATTCTCTATTAAAAATTTAACGGGTAATCAGTACAGTCCAAGTCACCATCTATAAAAAGAAAATTAAGACTTGGACAGTCAGTAAATGCCTGTCCCCTGAAGACAATTAAAGGCTGACTTTTGAAAAATATTCGCGAATGCGAGCGGCGCGACGGGCATCGCGCTCCGTAGCGCCAAGCTCTTTACCGTTCATCTTCTGAAGATGAGCCGGCTGGATCAAAAGAAAAAGCTGGTTTAAATCCGTATGGGTCACTTGTCCTTCCAGGACCCCAACATCGATCCCGACCTGCACCAGCGACAGAAGCTGGACCGCCTCCGAAGAGGACATCAGACGCGCGGCCTTGAGCGCCGCCAGGGCGCGCCAAATCTGATCCTCCATCTTGCCCTTGCGTTTTTTCTTGAGATACTCCCGTGCCTCGCGTTCATGCGTGATCACCTGCCGGATCACACCTTCGAGATTGCTGATGATCTCATCTTCCGGTTGGCCCAGGGTGATCTGATTGGAAAACTGGAAAAAATTCCCGCTCGCCTGGGTTCCTTCGCCGTAAAGTCCGCGCACTGCGAGATTCAGCTTTGAAAGAGCCTGCAGGACTTTGTGGACCTGCTTGGTCAGAACAAGACTCGGAAGATGCAACATGCACGAGGCCCGAATACCGGTCCCCACATTCGTCGGACACGCGGTCAGATACCCGAGCGTCGCGTCAAAAGCATAATCCAGATCCTTTTCAAGTTCGCTATCGATCTCATCGGCAATGCGCCAGGTCTCGACAAGATTGAGGCCGGACTGGAACACCTGAAGCCGTAAATGGTCTTCTTCGATCACCATCAGGCTCACCATTTCATCCGGCGTGATCGCGACCGCGCTCTTGCCCTCTTCCAGAAAAAGTTCCCGACTGACCAGATGGCGTTCCAGCAGGAATTGCCGGTCGAGCTCGGGAAGTTCCATCGAGGAAATGAAATAAGCGTTTTTCAGGAAATTTGATTTTTTGACCGCCTCCCCAACTTCTTGGATGATCGCGGTACGTTGCTCTCCCGCGAGGCGGCTCAAAAATGGGAAATTCGCGATATTTCGCGCCATTCGAAGACGCGAGCTGATGACTACGTCGCTTTCGGGCCCTGTGGCCCGGAGCCAATTCACCGGCTGGTTGATAAAACGGTCGATCTCACTCACTTTTCGGCCTCCCTCCGGGTCTACGATCCGATAGGGTCGGGGACTTTACTTTTTTCACTTTGTCCAAAGCTTGTTTGATCTCATCCCGCAAACGCGCCGCTTCCTCAAACGCTTCCTCCTGAATACTTTTGCGGAGCTTTTCCTGAAGCTGACGCAGATCATGAACACTTCGCGTTTCCTTCGGGATACGGGACGGTTTCTTGCCGACATGACAGCACGAGCGCTGAACCTGCTTGATCACGGTCGCAAGCGGCTTTTGGAAAGATGCGTAGCACCCCGCGCAACCGAGGCGTCCGTTCTTCGCGAAATCCCCGTAATTCATGCCGCAATCCTTGCAAATGAGCGCCGTCTTTTTGTCCGCGGCGCCGGACGCATTTTCAAGACCCGGCATACCGGCCAGCAAGTCCCCAAAATTGAAATAGGTTTTGAACTCCGTACCTTTTTCTTCGGCACAGGCTTCGCATATATGGACCTCGGCCATCTTACCACCCACGATCTCGGTCAGATGGATCGTCGCTTCTTTGGTTCCGCAGACGTTGCAGATCATGCTCATTCCCGCTGTTTATGATTATAATTTTGATGGAATTCCAAGTTCCTGCTAACAAGCAAATCCCAAGAAACAAATCCCAAGATCCAAACAAATTCCAATAGCCAAAAACCAAACAACGAGATTCTCGTCCTGTTTTAACATTGGAATTTAGTTCTTGGAAATTGTTTGATTATTGTCTCTTGGTTCTTGGTACTTGCATTAAAGGGTATATCTCACGCCATCTTTGTGGGTCAGCGCCTGGAATTCCTTGAGAAGCATGTTTGTGATCTTCCCGGGGCTTCCCTCACCGATCCCACGTCCGTCGATCTTCACAACCGGAATGACTTCCGCCGCCGTACCGGTCAGAAAAACCTCGTTCGCGTTGAAAAGATCATGCCTCGTAATGATGCGTTCCTCAAAAGGCAGCTTAATCCTTTCCGCGATCTCGAGAATAGCCTGGCGTGTGATGCCCTTGAGCGCGCCAAGATAAGTCGGCGGCGTGAGCAGGATATGATCTTTCACCGTCGACCCCTTGCCGGTCTTCTTGATCATGAATACGTTGTCGCCGGTACACTCCGCCACATACCCCTGATGATTGAGCATGAGCGCTTCCATACAACCACCGTTCTTAGCTTCGATCTTCGCCATGATATTGTTGAGATAGTTCAGGCTCTTGATCGAAGGATTCACCGCTTCCGGAAGGTTCCGCACCGTCGGCACGGTAATGATCTCCAGGCCCTTCTGATAAAGGCTCTTGGGATAAAGAGCGATCTTGTCAGTGATGATGAAGACCGTGGCTTTTTTGCAAAGCCAGGGCGAAAGCCCAAGATCCCCGACACCGCGCGTAACCACCACACGGATATAGGCATCCCTCAGCTTGTTCTTCTTGAGCGTCGAAAGGATCGCGTCTTTCATGGCCTTTACATCCAGAGGAATCGTGAGCATCAGGGTATGCGCCGACTCCCAAAGCCGCTTCAAATGTTCATCCAGTTTGAAGACCAGGCCGTCATACGCACGAATCCCTTCAAAGACACCATCGCCGTACAAAAGTCCGTGATCAAAGACCGAAATCTTCGCTTCGCTTTTCGGATACCACTTGCCATCGAGATAGATCTGAAGTTCCATTTTTTTCTCCTGGGTTAAAGGGGACAGGCTGATTTTTTTATAATATGTAAAAAAATCGGCCTGTCCCCTTTATATTTATAAGATCGGTTTATTGTGAATGATCGACTCCGGCTTCGGGACCATCGATTGCCCGGGCAAAAGCACGCCGTCCTGCAAGCGGTAGGACCGTTCATACCGCGATGCCGTCTCCTCATCGTGCGTCACGACCAGGAACGCCTGCCCTTCCTTTTGATTAAGTTCATTCAGTAGCATCATCACGGAACCCGCGGTCTCAGGATCCAGATTCCCGGTAGGTTCATCGCAAAGCACCACGGCCGGATGGTTCACAAGCGCCCGCGCGATCGCCACACGCTGCTGCTCCCCTCCAGAAAGTTCGGACGGATAATGAGTCCTGCGATTCCAGAGACGTACGCGCTTCAGGACTTCCTTGACCCATGGCTTGTTGGGCTTCCCCGCGATCAGGGTCGGAAGGAGCACATTTTCATAAACGGTCAGTTCCGGAAGCAAATGATAGAACTGGAACACAAAGCCCACCTGCCGACTGCGTAAGCGCGCCAGCTCCCTTTCCGACATCTCGACCATATCCTTGCCTTCAAAGAAGATTTTCCCATCGGTCGCCCGGTCCAAACCGCCCAGAATGTGAAGCAGGGTGGATTTCCCGCAACCTGACTTTCCGGTAATAAAAACCATCTCGCCTTTGCGAACGATCAATTGCACCGAACGCAGAATCTCCAGAGTCCCGGCCGGAGTTTCGTACTCCTTGCGGACATCGAACGCACTCAAAAGCGGGGCTTCTACGACATTACTCATAACGGAGTGCCTCCACAGGATTAAGGCTCGCCGCCCGGTGTGCCGGATAAAAAC
>MHFU01000060.1:0-3235 GCA_001804345.1 Omnitrophica bacterium RIFOXYB12_FULL_50_7 | reverse complement strand
CAAAACCCACGATCATCACCACATCCGGCATATGAACCTCGGAGGGAATACGATCGAAAAGATAAATATCACTTGGAAAAACTTCAAGGCCGGTGGTTTTCTTAAGGAAATCCGCCACGGGATTCAGATTGTACGCAAGAAAAAGCCCCATCACCGCCCCGAGCACGATCCCCAGAGATCCAATGCTGAACCCCTCCATGACAAAAATCCTGCGAATGCTCATACGCGTTGCACCCAAAGCCCTCAAAATACCGATATCTTTGGTCTTCTCCATCACGACCATGGTCAGTGTCGAAATGATATTAAACGCCGCGACCAGAATAATGAGCCCCAGAAGGATCGTCATCACACTCTTTTCAACTTTGAGCGCCTGAAAGAAATTCTGGTTCATGTCATACCAGGAACGAAAAAAATACTGATTTGAAAAATCACCGGCGATTACCCATTTCCATTTTTCCGCATCGTCGACATTCCTAAACCGCATGCTGATCCCGGAAACCTTGGACCCCATTTGATAGACTTTTTGCGCCTGATCGATCGTGATAAGCGCAAGTGACGTGTCAAAATCGTTCATGCCCACGCGATAGATCCCACGCACCAGGAAGGGCCACGTCCTTACATGCATCGGCAGCGGGACAAACGGATTTTCAGGTTCAGGGATCGGCGTGATCATATAGATCACATCTCCCACTTGAGCGCCGAGCGAGGCCGCCAGATTTTCCCCGATAAAAACGCTCCCTTGACGCGTCTCGATCTTGTGTTTAAAGAACCACAGGAAACGTTTGCGTTCAATCTGCACGGAATCCTTGAAATTCAAAGTCCCGGACACCATGCTCTTCTCAAAGATGCTTAGATCCTCCGTCTGGGGATCAATCCCCTTAACCACAACACCGGTCGCGTTCTTGGTACTTCGTAGGATCGCCTGTCCTTCGATGAATTTTGATGCGGAAACCAGTCCCGGGATTTCATGTCTTCGGATCGCAATAAGATCCCGGTCTGCATCCTCGATCCCATCCACTTTTTCGATCCTTAAATGCGGCTGAACACCCACGATCTTGTTTTTCAACTCACGATCAAAACCACTCATGACCGCAAGCACTACAATCAGGGCCATCACTCCGATCGCCACTCCGCCGACCGAGATCATAGAGATGAGCGAAATAAACCCGGTCTTTCGCCGCCGCGTCAGATGTCTTCCGGCTATAAATGTTTCAAATCCCATGTGTTCCTTTCACCCTCCGTCCACACCGGGTGTGGACAGGGTTTATTCGATGCTTTCAGCAGCCTTTTTTTCTGCCTTCAATTGTGGAAATAAGATCACATCACGAATGGACGCCTGGTTCGTCAGAAGCATAACCACGCGGTCGATCCCGATCCCAAGTCCGCCCGCTGGAGGCATCCCGTATTCCAGAGCCATCAAAAAATCCTCATCGATCGCTTTCGACTCACCGATCAACTCTTGTTGTTCCGTGAGACGCTCGCGTTGAATCGTCGGGTCGTTCAATTCGGAAAAGGCGTTAGCGATCTCCATCTTCGCGACAAAAAGCTCAAAGCGGTATACCAGTTCTGGATCCTCGTCCTTGGCCTTCGCCAGGGGCGTCATGATGGTCGGGTAATCGATCACAAAAACAGGATCCCAGAAATCCTTCTCGACTTTTTCACCGAAGATCTCGTTAAGAATGTCAATGTCCTCCATCTCCTCCGAGAACTCAATATGCAGGTTCTTCGCCGCCTCGCGCACATTCACTTTTCGGAAGTCCATGCCGGTCGCAGCTTCAAGTGCGCCATAAAATGAAACGCGCTTCCAAGGCCGCTTAAAGTTCAAGGTCTTGTCCCCGTAGGGAATTTCTTCTTTTCCGTAAAGCATCGTCACGAGGTGGTGCGTCAGCTCCTCCGTGATATTCATCATGTCTTCGTAATCCGCGTACGCCTGGTAAAGTTCCATCATCGTAAATTCCGGATTATGACGAACGGAGATCCCTTCGTTCCTGAAATTGCGATTGATCTCATAGACTTTTTCAAAACCGCCCACGAGGAGCCTTTTAAGATACAGTTCCGGCGCCACGCGAAGGAAAAGATCCATGTGAAGCGTGTGATGATGTGTGACAAAAGGCTTCGCCCGGGCGCCGCCGGCCAAGGGCTGCATCATCGGCGTTTCCACTTCCATGAAATCCTTCTTATCAAGAAATGCGCGAATCTCACGAATAATACGGCTTCGCGCTTTAAAGGTTGCGCGCACTTCGTCGTTTGAGATCAAGTCAACGTACCGGTGACGGTAACGAGTCTCAACATCCTTCAACCCATGCCACTTTTCGGGAAGTGTCCGAACGATTTTGGAGAGACGTTCGAATTTCGAGATCTTGATCGTAGGCTCTCCTGTCTTGGAATTAAAAAGCTCTCCTTCAAGCCCGACAATGTCTCCGAGAGAAAGCCCTGCGAACGCCTTGTAGCCCTCTTCTCCCAGAATGTCCTTTTTAGCATAGATCTGCATACGCGCGCCTTCGTCCTTCAGGTCCGCGAACGTGCTCTTTCCCATATCACGGCGGGTCATAAGACGTCCCGCCACACGCACTCTTCGCCCCTCCTGGAAATTCGCACGAATCTCCGCAAGGGAATCCTTGGGAAGAAACCTGCGTCCATAATCCGATGCGTTCATTAAATTGATCCTTATTCCTTGATGCAGAATGATTTAAGACGATTTGAGGCCCGCCCGAAACACCAGGGCAGGGCACGCTCATTGAAAATAATTCTATCGAAGAGCGGCGTGATTATATGCTAGTTTCCAGACAGGGTCAATTGACGTTGGGACATTGACGTTGGGAAGAAATTTCTCCGCGGATCTGCCTTTCTTTGAAATTTGATCGCGCCCATCAATATCTTAAGTTGTAACCTCCCCACTGCTGCCGACCTCACGTTTTTCGCTCTCTGGTATGTGCCGATCTCCTTTGATCACTTATTTACAGAAATAAGTACGCCCTGGCTATTTTTGAAAAATTCCTCGAAAGCCAGGACAGCACTGGTTCTCTACTAATTTTTAAATGAAAACCAGGCAACTATGGCACTTCCAAGGTGAGCCGTGTCCGTGGCTCGCAATTTATAGCATTCTTAGAATTACCTTAAATCATATTAATATTGACTTTACTGGAATTTCGAGATAGTCTTGTCTGGTTCTTTCGTGTTAACTGTTGAGGGAATGTTGTAAGTGGTTGAGGGGTAAGGGGAAACAAAAAAACAT
>MHFU01000059.1:6820-9504 GCA_001804345.1 Omnitrophica bacterium RIFOXYB12_FULL_50_7 | reverse complement strand
CGGCGGACAAAGTGGAGGCTTATAAAGTTAAACGCTCCAAGAATGTTAAAAAGTCCACCGTGAACCGGACCGTAACCGCGATCAAGTCTTTCCTGAACAGGGCAGTCCAGCTGGGTTATCTCGAAAAGAACCCGGCGCAATTCGTAAAGAAGCTTAAAGAAGAACAGACCCAGATCAAGCACCTGAGCGATGATGAAGTAAAAAAGCTACTTAAGGTATGTTCCCCCCGCGTAAAGCAGATCGTGACGCTATTTCTTCTGACCGGCATGAGGCTCGGCGAGTTAGCGCATTTGCGCTGGAAGGACGTCGATTTCAGGCATAATCTCATTCATATTCAGAATCAGCCGGACTGGACCACGAAAAGCTATAAGCCTCGCGTGATCCCGGTGCATCCGGTTGCCAGAAAGATACTGGAAGAACTCTCGCAGAAAAAGCTCCAAGGGTATGTTTTTCAGACTTCCAGCGGTAAAACTATCGAAAGCTACATTCGCGCCGAGATCCTTCGCTATGCTAAAAAAGCCCAGGTCAGCGCCAATGTCAAAATGTTCCGGTCCACGTTTGCCAGCAACCTTGTGATGAGCGGTGTGGACATTTACACCGTCTCGAAACTGCTCGGCCACTACGATGTCAAGATCACGGAAAAACATTATGCCCATCTGACGCCAGACTTTTTAAGCCATTCTGTCAGTCGGTTGAGTTTTTTGCCGCCGCAAGCGCCGAAAAAGAACTCAAAAAGAATCTCAAATGCCTCAGCGTCAAAGGCGAACACGGGCAAAGTTTAGAATAAGCTGTCCTAGCCTGAGAATCGGATGTCTATGCTTGTGCTGGGTAACAGTCCTTTCACGGATTGGAACGAATTCCATTTTTAGATAACTACGCGACATTCAGTTCAAACCAGGGCGGGGAAGTTGCGGCTTACTCTCCGTCGAAGCGGTAGCCGACGCTTTTGACGGTGATGATCCGGTTCGATTCTTCCCGGAGTTTCTTGCGGAGATGGCCGATGTGCATGTCTACGGTTCGGGTCTCCATATTTATCGAATCATCGCAACCCCATATCTTTTCAAGAAGTACTCCTCGTGTCAGGACTCGTCCTCCGGAACTCATAAGTACACGCAAAAGCTCAAATTCTTTCGCGGTAATCTCGACGGGTTTTCCTTTTAAGCGAAGTTCGTGTCTGGCCACATCCACCTCGATCGTTCCGGATTTAAAGATCTCTTCAGCTGGTTTTTCCTGGGAGCGTCTGAGGACGGCTTTGAGGCGGGCTACGAGTTCACGGGGGCTGAAAGGTTTGGTGATGTAATCATCCGCGCCGAGTTCAAGGCCGACCACTTTGTCTGCCTCGGTTCCCTTGGCCGTTAGCATAATGATGGGGAGCGATTGGGTTTTGGCGTTCTGTCGCAGGGTCTTACAGATGTCAAGACCGCTCAGTTCCGGGAGCATCAGATCAAGAAGCACTGCCGCAGCTTTTCCCTTTAGGGCCATTTCAAGCCCTGCCGGGCCCGTGGACGCTGTAAGGACGCGGAATCCCTCACGCTCGAGATTGAATTTTACAAGCTCGACAATGTTTTTATCGTCTTCAATGATGAGGATTTTTTCGTCTGCCATAGGATTTTTCTCAAAGGTATGTTACCACAAAAAAACACGCATCGCGGCGTAGAGCTTGATTTTTTACAATAATTTTACATTGAGAGATATTCGTTGAAGCGTGCGCAGCAAACCAATCTCTTTTTCCGATGTAACTTTTTACCACAAAATTACATAGCCGCCATGAGGTTGTTACGTCTTTCGGTTAAGCTGTCTGCGAGTTCTGAAACGCTTCAAAAGTTTTTAGAAAGAATGTTCAGGAAACCTTATGACGCTCATGGATCGAAACGGTCAAACATCAAGAAGATTCTTAAAAGGGATCGCGGCTCTGACGCTTCAAGCGTTCATTTCCTCGAATCTCTTTTTTGCGAATCCCGCTGAGATTTTTGCTCAAGAAATTCCGATGTCTGCCCCGTTAAGATTTTCAGAAAACTTTTTAAAATTCCCGTCCGAGCTTGGCAAGTTTGACGGTCTCTTCAACCCTTTGTCCGGGAATCAATCGGTTTTCTTCTTCCATATTAAGGATGCTCATGCATCCGCACAGGCCCAGGAAAATATTGCACGTATCCTCACGCGGCTTTACGAAAGAAAACAGCTCGATCTTGTCTTGGTCGAAGGCGCTGCAGGTTCTCTTATGCCCAAGCGCCTGGATGTGTTCGAAGAACCTCAAAAGAATGCGGCGTATAAGAAAGACCTCTTTAATGCGGGTTTGCTGAACGGAGCGGCCTATTTTATCGCTTCTCAGAAAGGCGCCTCATCTTACGGCCTGGAAGAGCCCGGTGTGTATTTTGACCACTTGCAGATCTTCAGGCGTGTTGTGGCGGCCCGGCCGGGGACGGAGAAGTTTTTTAATACGGTTGAAGTCCTGATGATGAACACGTTCAAGAATATTCTCCGGGTGGATGTGTTTGTGTTCCTCAAAGAATGGAAGATGCAACATCAAAGGGAATTGTCATGGGGCCGGTATCTTCCGTTCCTGATCCGGAGCGCTGAAAAATTCCTGGGGCTTGATCTTCAAGATTATCATGCGCAAGTTTTATGGCCCAACTTGGTCCGGTTCCGGCATGTGGATCGGCTGCAAGACCAGATCCATGCGCAGG
>MHFU01000059.1:1884-6692 GCA_001804345.1 Omnitrophica bacterium RIFOXYB12_FULL_50_7 | reverse complement strand
GATTTTAGGAAATATGTAGAAATTCTTGTTGAAGCATGCCGCCGGGAAGGTGTCCTCTTGCAGCAGCATCCTAACCTGGTCCGTTATCTTGCCTTCAGGATCTTTCGCTCTGAGATCGAGCCGGAAGGATTGCTTGCCGAGGTTGAACGGCTGGAGGATGCCATTTTTGACAAACTCTTTTCAAAGGGAAAGATGCGGGGGATCATTTCCGCCTATAGGGATTTTTTCCTCCTCAAACGTGCTTGTGAACTTGATCTGGACCGGTCGGAGTCCAAGCGGTTTCTGGCCTTGGATATTGAACAAAAGGTCCATCAGTTCTCCAAGATCTCACAAGGATACGATCTTCAGGAAGAAAATGTGATACGCGGAGCGAACTTGGTCAAACAATTCTACATGGCCGCTCAAAAACGCGACGGCGTCTTCATGGAACAGGTGAAAAATAGTCTCGATAAGGCGCAGGTTTTTCCCGACAGACCGTTTTTTATCGCCCTGGTCACAGGGGGATATCATGCGGAGGGGATCGAGAACTGGTTTCGGACAAAGGGACTTCCGTTCGCGAGTATCCAGCCGTCATTTAGGGATGAAGCCAAAGCGGATCGCTATGAGAATCTTCTTATGGGGGATTATCGGACGAACGATACTTTGGCGCCAGCACAGGGTTCCATCGAACCGGATTCGATAGCCAAAAAACTTATGGGTAGTGATGCTTTCTTAGCGTTCCGAGGCGCTGAAGCAAGCCTCATGGCTAAACACGGCGTGGCTCGATCTCAAAACACAGGATTGGGAAAGTCGGTTAGGCCTGAGAACCGGAGCACCTCCAAAGAAGGAGTTCGCCGGGTTTATGACTTGGTGGGCCGGTCAGAAGTCAGGTCCGTGGAATCGAAACCGATACCAGGGATGAACAGAAGGCGTTTTATAGCTTTAGCAGGGATGGCGCTTGCCGGACTTGTTTCGGGCTGCGCCACAGTCTCGCATACAGAACTTAAAAAGACCCTCCGTGCAGCTGAGGAGTATGCCCTTCCGCAAAAGTCTTTTGCCGTGCTTCCGGTAACTCATGTTGACTCCCGGTCACTGCTTCAGATGGTTCTCGAGAACGATCCCAAAGTCAAAAAAGCTGAGATCGAGATCGTAATCAAAGAAATTGAAAAGGATCGCCTAAAAGGCAGTTGGTCGATTTTTACAAAGGTCGCTTTGGTGGACGGGAAACCTGTCTTTAGCGGAGGGTTGGGAGCAGCTATTCCTCATGTAGTAGAAGGAGGTGTTGCTGGGTATGGGGTGGGCAGCCTGGCAACGCTGGCAGTTGATCTTGCGGCTTCGCTTAGCAGCATTTTGCGAGGAGATCCCATGCTAGCCAAGGCGCTTGCCGAAAAGATCGCGCAAACGGCGCAACTTAATCACCAAAAAGTTATCGGGGATCGCTATGCGCACTATGCCGGGATCGCACTTGAGATCAAGGAACTTCAAGCACTTTATGAGACCGCTCAAAAAGCGATACAAGCTTTAGAAACGGCCATGGTGGTGTCGCAGGGAAGAGTTGAAGCTTCCGAACTTGAAAGGATGAAGATCCGGAATATCCAAAGCGAGTGGCAGCTCAAGGCTGATGAATACCGTTCTTCACTTAAAGCGAAGGAAGCTCTTCTGGTTAATCTTTATGTTCCGGGAATGACCGCTGAAACAAAATTTGTAATCGATTTTAAAGAAAATACGTTGCCACTTAGTTGGAAATCCGATCTGGGACTTATTGAACGCTTGCGCTATGACGCGACGAACAAAAGCGGCAAACAGCCTCCTCCCAACCGGGAACTGGCTGTGGCTTATAAAGGGCGAGAGGCGGCTGTGATCGTCCGGGAACTCGAGCACGCCCGAGGCCGTTTCAGTCTTGGGTTTGGAGGATTCAGTTTTATTGATAATTTAGGCAGTCCTTCGAGCATGAGTTCCTCTACTAAAGGAGATATTGGGACGGCTTGGGATTCAAGCTTGGACCGGCGCACCAAGGACCAGACTGCTGGAGGTCTAAAGGGCCAAATCTCTTTTGGGAAGAGCGTTGATGTGGAAGAGAGGGTGTCCTCCAAGAAAGTGGAGATCACAGACAACATTCTCCTGGATGTCCAGCGCACGGTTGAAGATGAGATTTCCGGGCTTGTTTACCGGATGGGAAAGAACCAGGACAAGATAAAAACTCTTACCGGAGAACTTCAGCGTCTTGAGAATGATATCCGTCGTGCCCGGCAAACGCAGGTGGCCGGGCGCCGGCTTGTTACGGAAGATAAGCTAGCTGAATATATCTCAGAGGCATGGAAATGTCAGATGGGGCTTATTGAAGCTCGCGCCGAGACGAACAAGGCAATCCTCAAGCTTGAAGAAATCGCAGGCGTTTTGGGTGAGCTTTCGTGGCGGAATGTTGGAGGTGGCCGATCGGAGCTCCGGGCGGGGAAGGTTTCACCGCAAGCGTTGGCGGCTATTGTGGGAACAGCGGGGCTTTTGGCTGTGATGACGGGTCAAATCTTACTTCTTAGACCGCACCTTGAAAAAACATCGCAGCATGCCTTTTGGCTCTCGCTTGCTGTGAACATCCCATGGTCCGGTCTCATCGCGGCATATTGCGTGTGGATGCAGGATCATCTCCACCGCGGGTTGAAGGCGCTTACCTCGAACAATTATTGGCTAGATGTTCGAGATTCCGCCTTGCCAGCTGCAGCGTTTGCAGCTTTTTTCACCGTCTATTTTGCGGGGATCGGCAAGATCGATCTTTCTCCGTGGATGAACAATGGGATCGAGATCGTCCTCAAAACGGCAGTGGACGGAATATTGAATTATTTTATCTTCTATCCCCTGATTCTTTGGAAATTCTTTACTAGAAATTATAAAGAAGAACACCGCAATGAGCCTTTAAAGGTGTTTCAAACAAGGCTTTATTTTGATGAGAGCCGTAACAAGTTGATTCGTTGGTTCCTCCCGGTGGAGGTCGTAGCGATGGTCGTCAATAAGCTTTGGAGCCCCTATCTTTCAGAGCCCGTCGTCCTTGCCGGGGATATTGCTTTCACTTGGGTCGCTTTGAGAATGATTGAAAAGATTTTTCAATCAGTGCCGGAAAAGGGCGGTGAAAAACATTTTGTTTCAGAATGCTCCATAACAGAGCCGATGGCGGAAGGCGTTTCTATTAGGTCGGAAGTCCGTAGTATTCAAAAAATACGGGGTCTGAGAAAGCCTGCTTTTTTTAATTTGAAGCTCTTTATCGGGGTCATTGCGCTTTTCTTTTCACTCACAACGGGTGCTTTTGCCGAGGCTCACGGTACGAGTTTAAAGGGGCCAGTGTCTGGTGCTGAGGTGGGGACAGAAGTTAGGTCGGGAGATCTCGGAACGGAATTGGGGGATGCTTATACCCACTATGACGGGTTCACGGCACGCATCCTTAATACAATACCTCAAGGCGGTGGAAGGGAAGATCTTAAACGGTTTGCTCAAATACTTCGGGTTACCATCGTTTCCGAAGAAACGCTTCGCCAGGCTCAACTCTTGTTTGTTCGGGAAGTAATGCATGTTCAGGATACCGCGAGATCTGGTTCTGGATTTAAAGATGCTCCCGCAAGTGTCGTTGCCCCGCGCGAAAAGACCCCAACGGAAGCTTCTCCAGTCGCTCATCCTTCAACGCCTTTACCTGAAACCATCGGAGCAGCCGCAGTTTCCGGTCCTTCTGCAATCGGGGCCGGTATGGTTGGAGCCGTGAGCGCAAAATCTCTGGCTAGTGAGCGTGCCGCCGTAGAAACGGTGACGGTCGTTCAGAATGCCTCAGCTGCGGCACTAACAGAATTAGATATGCATCTTGGAAAAGCAGTGCCAGGGTTTAAAAAGCTCCTGAAGAATCCTAAAGCGGATCCGGAGGCGATCGAAGGCTATCGGAAAGTCGTTTTGAATGCGATTCTCACAGCGCGTCCCGTGGAACCGAAAAACACAATCGATCCCAAGAGCTTCCAAAAGGTCTTTTTAAATTGGGATAATCCCTTTCACAGTGCCTGGAACCACCGTGATGCCATGGAGCGTTCCGTAGCTAAGGGCCGAGTGGTCGTCAATCCTGCTTTTCGTGACAAAATCAATGACCTAGCGGGGAAGGCCGGTATGTTAAAGAAAGTGACGGAATCAGAACCTGCGCCACAAGGAACACAGGCGGAGCAAATAAAAATTGAAGAAGTTGTTTCCGGCCCTATGGGTGTTGCGGCAGGTGCTGCCTCAGTTGTAGGGAATGCAGTTCACGCAAATGTTTCTTCAAAGCCGGTGGTTGAGAGGCCGAATCCCGTTACGACGCAGCCCCAGGCTCCCTCCCTTGTCTCTGGGCCGACGGGTGTCGATCAATTGCCGGCTCCTGTTTCTCAAGATCAGTCTTCCGGCTTGTCTCCCGTTATGCAGATCTTACTGAGCGGCGCTTCGGGAGCCGCAGAGATCCCTCATCGCGGCGAGGTGTCTGACAGCACTCTGCCGAAGGCGATCACATCTGTCGATCCGTCTCTTCCGGAGATCGAGGGGGAACAACTGCCGGCATCTGCTTCTGTGCCTCTTGCGCCGCTGGCGGTTCCAGGTGCGGCTCAACAGCCGATTGCTGGAACGTTAGCAGTGCCTACCGCTGCCGAAGGCGGCGTCACCCCTCTTGGATCTGTTATCAATAATGCGACGAATGCTTTACCCATGGCAGGGACTGTCTCCGCCGGGGCTTCGCTGGCGGAGTCTCTGCCGGTTCCAGAACTCTCTCATGGATCTCCGGTAGTTCTTCCGGCGCACGAGACCGGCTTAACGGGCGTCAATATCATTAGTGG
>MHFU01000059.1:0-1825 GCA_001804345.1 Omnitrophica bacterium RIFOXYB12_FULL_50_7 | reverse complement strand
TACGGTGAAAGAGGGAGACACCGTTCCAAAAGACGGCGTGTACGGGAAGATCGTCGATCCGGAGAACGCGAGCCGTATTCGAGCATTGGCAGCCGAGATCGCACTTATCGATGCTCAGTTGGCGGATGGGTCCATGAATGCTGCGGAATACGCGAACTTCCAATTCAAGAAGGAATCTTTGGAGCGCGAACTCCGCGAGAGAAATTATCAGGAAGAGCTGCGAACGCTCAAAGCATCCCATCCCCTGAAGATTGTAAAGCTTACGAGAGGGCAGGTGAATCAGGGCGATGTCGCGGTGCATGGAATTGAGCTTGATGCGGGGCAGATTTCTTTCCGGCTTCCCATTGGGAATGCGGATTTCGATGACGCGGAACTTCAGATCAATGGAGAAGCCGTACGGGTGCTACGTTATGATCTCAGTGACTTCGATCCCGTGAGCGGACAATTCCTTTTGACGATCGATTTTGTTTCACTCTCTGGGACGAGGCATGATCCTCAAATTGCTTATACGCTCAAGCTTGACCGGCGACATGAACAGAGTGCGAACGATCCAGCCCTTGGTAAAAATAAACCTTTCCGCGTTATGGTGCCTCATCGGGAGCCTGCTCCCGTTACTGTTCCGGTTGCACCAGGTGTTCCCGGAGGCGTTTTTCATGCGCTCGTTCCAGAAGGCACGATCGTTTCCGCTGGAACACCTGTCGGGTTCATCGATGCTTCCGGCTACCAGCAGGAGCAGCTCGATGCAGCAAAGAGACTCCGAAAACTGGTTGGCGAAATAAGCGCTGCGAACCAGAATTTCGCGGCCGTTTCCCCGGAAGAACTTCGCAGACTTAATTCAGAAGCGGGTCTTCGTATCGCTAGCCTCGAAGGGGTCAATCCAAAGATCGTCATCAGAGCGCCGGTTGCGGGTCGCGTGGTTGGGCTTATTCCCGTGGAAGGGCAGACCGTAATTCCTGGAAAGGCAACGGGGATTCGCGTCCTGAACTCCCTTGTTTTTCTCGGGAGTACGGACCTGTCTGACAGCGGTCATCTGATCGATGTCCCGAAAGGAAGTGCTCGTGAAGGGGAAAGGGTCCGGGTTAGAACGCCGTTGGGCAATGTACTGGACGGAACGGTTTTTAAAGTGCAGCCGCTTGCAGATGAAAACGGTCTTTGGCTTTCTGACAGGGACGCGCTTGTGGTTCAGGTCGAGGATCCTGCGGGACAGCTGGGGGATGATATGCCTGTCGAAATTTGGACCGGGGTTCCCGCTTCGGAAAAGGATAAAACGCCTGCACCAGCAGCGGAGCTTGCGGCGTTGCCCTTGCATTACGGAAGTGATCTTCCGCCCGCCGTACTCTATCAATTGCTCCGCCATCCCGATAAAAAACTTTCCGGCAGCGTTCGGTCGGTCCTTGCCGGCGAGGGGAGTTTCCGTCAGATCCTCTCGAGCTGGAAATATTTCTTTGGAAGTCCCAAAGGGCTTGCCTCTTTTGGGGATATGATCCGGACCGGGCTTTTTCTTGTCATAGGAACGATCGTCTCGTTATGGACGGGCACAAAAATAGTACGCTCTCTCAAACAGAAATTGAAATGGCTGAATCCCCAGGGAAGATTGAACGACCTGGCACTCGAGACAAGAGAACTTCAGATCAGACTGGAGCAGAAAGGCCAGACCCAAGATAAAGAGTTGCTCGAGGATGTGATCACGTCGGTCAATGAATGGATCCGGATACTTTCTGATGAGAGGGATCTCGATCATGAAAGCCTTAGCACGATCTTGATCAAAGCCCAGGAGCTTGCGGGGAATAAACACCTCGCATTTTCAAGAATGAAATTCCAGGAT
>MHFU01000058.1:770-7547 GCA_001804345.1 Omnitrophica bacterium RIFOXYB12_FULL_50_7 | reverse complement strand
GCCGGATCAGTGGAAGCTTCCGTATGATACCGCCCCGCTGAAGGATCAGTTGAACGCTATTATTTTCTTTGATACCGGTTACGGTCGCGCGCATGATCCCAATGCTGGTGAAAAGCGCTCTGATTTTCTGATGGGTGTGGGCGGAGGTTTTGAGCTCCGCTTTCGGAAGATTCTTTCCGCGCGTCTTGAGTGGGGTATTCCTCTTGGGGATAAACCGATCACGGAGGCAGGACACTCCCAGCTTCATTTCACGATCAACGCGAATTACTAAAAATCCAGTTCTTCCCAGATTTTCTGCTTTAATTGATTGCCAAGAATTTCCACGAGAGGCTATAATACGCCCGTTGTTTTTCGTCACCCCATTATCAAGGAGGATCGTTCATGAAAAAGGGATTGCTCATCACGCTCGGTGTTATTGTTCTTGTCGTACTTTTTGGGGCGCTTGTGTTCGGCGGCGTTTACAACAATCTTGTGACCAAAGAAGAAGGTGTTAACAGCGCTTGGTCGCAGGTAGAAAACGTTTATCAGCGGCGTGCGGATCTTGTGCCGAACCTGGTTGCGACGGTGAAAGGTTACGCGGCGCATGAAAAGGAGACCCTTCAGAACGTGGTCGAAGCGCGTTCCAAGATCTCCAAAATGAATATTTCTCCGGAGATGCTCAATAACCCTGATTCTCTCGCGAAGTTCCAGGAAGCCCAAACCCAGCTCACCTCAGCTTTAAGTCGTCTTTTGGTGGTGGTGGAACGATATCCGAACCTCAAGGCCAGTCAGAATTTCCTCGCGCTTCAGACTCAGCTGGAAGGAACCGAGAATCGCATTACGGTTGAGCGTAAGCGTTTCAATGAAGCCGCTCAGGATTTTAACGCTTTCCGCCGCCGTTTTCCGAATATAATTGCGGCGAAGGTCATGGGCTTTAAGAATAAAGCCTATTTCCAGGCCGATCAAGACGCTAAAACCGTGCCTCAGGTGAAGTTTTAAACGGTATTTTGCAAGAAATAAGCAAACGGATTTTTCATGATCGCTTTGGGCGGTTTAAGCGCCAAATTCCAAGATCCAAGTTCCAAGCAAGTTCCAAATTTCAAATCCCAAGGTTTGGTGTTTTTAAAATTTGGGCCATTGGAATTTGTTTGGGATTTGGTTTTTGGTTCTTGGAATTTCCTGAAAAGAATGCCGCGATTTAAAAAAATATTTTTTTATGCCGTAATATTTTCTCTTTTAGGCCTTTCCCGTCTTTCCGCCCTCGAAGTCCCCAAACGCGCGGACGGTTATGTGACTGATCGTGCCGGGTTTTTGTCTTCGTCCGCAAAAGCGGGTCTTGAAACGGCTCTCCGCGCTTTCGAAGAAAAAACCTCAAACCAGGTTGTGGTGGCCACTTTCCCTTCCCTTGAAGGTGATTCGCTGGAGGATTTTTCCATGCGTCTTGCCGAGGCCTGGAAAGTGGGGCAAAAAGGAAGGGACAACGGTGCGATATTTCTCATATTCAAAAATGACCGGAAAATGCGCATCGAAGTCGGTTACGGGCTCGAAGGCGTTTTGACGGACGCCTTGTCGGGCCAGATCATTAGCGGGGTTGTCGCGCCTCATTTTCGTAAAGGCGATTACTCGGGCGGGATTTTGGCCGGCACAGACGCGATCATGAAGGCCACGCAAGGAGAATTCAAGGGTGTTTCGCGAAAAGACAATCCGAATGCCTTGGGGCGATTGATAGTTCTTTTCGGTGTCTTTTTCGTTTTTCATTTATGCGCCCAGGCGTCGAACCGTATCGCGGGACGTCGGGGGAGAGGCGGTTTTTTTGTGCCCATGGGTGGCGGATTCCGGAGTGGCGGTGGCAGCTTCGGCGGATTTTCGGGCGGTGGCGGCGGTTTTGGTGGCGGCGGCGCGAGCGGGGGATGGTAACGGCAATGTTAAAAAACGGAAGACGTAACCGGATGACGAAACGGGCATCGTGACCGTAGCCGAAAGCCGAATCACTTAATTGTAACAAGATTGAGTAGGTTTGAAGTGTCGTGGAGGATCAATGAAACTTAGAATTTCTTATCCCCTGTTTTTCTTTTCACGGAAAGAGAAAAAACAGATCCTTGCTGCGGTCCAGGAAGCGGAAAAAAACACCTCCGGGGAGATCCGTGTGCATCTGGAATATCACGCCCGCGAGCCTATCTATGGCCATGCCCAGAAGGTTTTTCAGCGGATCGGGATGACGAAGACTGCCGAGCGGAACGGTGTTCTGATATTTCTTGCGACCGGGAACAAGAAGTTCGCGGTGCTGGGGGATGTTGGGATCAATGAAAAAGTTCCCGAGGGTTTCTGGAACGATGTGGTCCAAATTATGCAAGAACACTTTAAGCAGAACAAATTCGCCGAAGGTATTTCTGAGGCGGTTCTTCGGATTGGCGAGAAGCTGAAATTCTATTTCCCTTATCAGGCGAATGACAAAAACGAGCTTTCGGACGGCATTTCCTACTAGAAAGCGGTACATAGGACATAGTACGTAGTACATGGCATTCCGGTTATGAGGAGATGAAGTGTTTTCGGCATGTCGTCTTTGGACCATGTACCATGTACTATCTACCAAGTACGGGTTTTAAAATGGACATTCACGATTCCTGGGAGAAGGCGCTCAAGGCTACCGAGATCATCCGGCCTCGCGTCCAACCTCTTCAGACATTTGAAGCGACACAAATCCCATATGTTTTTTTGGCGGAGTCTGTGGTCAATCACGGCGACACCGTGGTGCGTAAAGGTGAGGTGACGGTCGATAAACCCTCGATCATTTTGCCGCCGAATTTGCCACAGTTCGAAGGGTTCGAATTCGATAAAGAGTTTTCTGGGGTCGAGGATTATCTGACAACCTTTCTACTTGTGCGCGGGATCCGCTTTCCTTCCATGAAATATGAGAATAAAATAAACTCCCTGGATCTGCGCGAGGAGAAGCTCTCAAAAGCGGTGGAATTTTTTTCTCACGCGCTCCAGCGTCAGGAGAACGTAACAACGGGCCTCGTGATCGGTCCGGAAGACTGCTGGCAGTTTTCGGTTCTGATCTTTATCTGCAGTCAGATCACTCGCTCAGCGGATGGGGATATTCGCAAACTTTTCGATCGGTTTAACCAGTCTTAACCCTGTCCACACCCGGTGTGGACAGAGGGTGAAAGGGATGATATGCAAGCAGACTATGCTTCATTTTTAAGTTCTCAATGCGGAAAGATATGGAAAAAGGTTGGCGCCCGGCGACGTGCCGGTGTGACGACCCCTCTTTTTTCGCTCTACTCTTCAAAAAGTGTCGGGATCGGCGAAGCTCCGGACCTGAAACTTTTGATCGACTGGTGTAAAAAGACCGGGCTTTCGATTATCCAGCTTCTTCCCTTGAATGACGTCGGATTCGATTTCCGCCCCTATGACGCCCAAAGCAGCATGGCGCTTGATCCGATGTATCTTTCCCTTGAAGAGCTCGAGGACTGTAACCTCCGAGATTTTTCAAAAGACATTCAAGAGCTCCGCAAAAAGTTTCCGACCGGGAAAGCGCGGGTGAATTATGGGATCAAAAAGGCCAAACTCGAACTCTTAGAAAAGATCTTTGCGAGTGGTACGTCTTCCAAGCGAGGGAAACAATTCCTGAACTTTCTTAGGGAGAATCAGAGCTGGCTTGAGGATTACGCCATTTTTAAGACCCTGAAAGATGAATTTCAAATGAGTAGTTGGATGGATTGGCCCGAGGGGCTTCGGGCCAAGCAGCCTCACGCGGTCGCGGAGGTTGTATGGAAAAATAAAGACAGAATTCTTTTTTACAAATGGCTTCAGTGGCAGCTCTTTGAGCAGTTCAAGGATGTGAAGAAGTATGCCACGAGGTGCGGCGTGCTCCTTATGGGGGATATGCCGTTTTTGGTCGCGCGCGACAGCGCGGACGTCTGGGCCCATCAGGAATATTTCAAGCTCGATCTTTCCTCCGGTGCGCCGTCTGACCTGTATTTTGCCCAAGGCCAGCGCTGGGGTATGCCGCCTTATAATTGGGGGCGGATCGCGGCCGATGATTTTCAATATGTACGCCGGAAAATGAAATGTGCGGAAAACCTTTTTGATCTTTACCGGATCGATCACTTTGTCGGGATGTTCCGTCTCTGGACGATCCCGCTTTCGGAGCCGATGGAACATGCGGGGTTGTACGGCTCTTTTGATCCGCGGGACGAGCAGCTTTGGAAAGATCACGGGCAAAAGATTCTCGAAGTAATGCTTGAAAGTGCGAAGATGTTGCCTTGTGCCGAAGACCTCGGCGTGGTTCCGAAATGTTCTTACGAGATCCTTGAGGAATACAAGATCCCCGGCTCGGATGTCCAGCGGTGGGTTCGGAACTGGGGGAAGGACTTCCGGTTCAAGGCGGGGGATCGCTATCGCGAGAACTCCATGGCGATGCTTTCGACGCATGATACGAGCGCTTTTTGCGCGTGGTGGGAGAATGAGGCCGGGACTGTTGACGAATGGTTCTTCTGTAAAAAATGCGGAGAGAGCGGCATTTCGTTCGATCATTTCAAGGAAAAACTTTTCGATCTTCATCATTCCAAGCACGGTCGCCTGCGTTGGCGTCATGAGATCGAGAGCGTCGGGATGCTTTTGGCGATCCTGGGAAAAAGCCGGGATGAGGCGTGGCATATCGTGGATGCTTACCAGAGCTCTTATGAAGAGCGGAAATTCTATTGGCAACACGTGGGTATGACCGGGCCGGTCGAGCCTCGGGCCTCCCGGGAATTCGTCCGAAAAGCGTTGGAGAGCGTGAATCACACGCGTTCGATCTTTAGCCTCCAGATCCTCCAGGACTGGCTTTCTCTCGGGGAATTCGCGGAACGGGATTCCTGGGAATATCGCATCAATGTGCCCGGAAGCATGGGGGAAAAGAACTGGTCGGTTGTGGCGCCCTTCTCGCTTGAAGCAATGCAGGAATTTCCGGCTAATAAGGTGATTCACACAATCGTAGTTGATTCTGGGCGGCAAGTTCCCGTAAAATAGGGGCGATACAGTTTTCCTAGAATCTTTTTTTTAAAATTCGAGGGTGATAGGCCTAAAATGAAAACAAATCTTCGCTCGATCCTGACAGGCATTTTGCTTGTTCTTTTTCTGGCAGGAACCATTTTTTTTATAAAAAGAAACAAACCTGTGCCGGCCTTGCCACCGAAATCTGTCCCCGGGGCTTTGGGTCTTCCCGCGGCCTTAAAAGTTCGGGGACCTGCCGCTGCTCCCGTGAAGATCGTTGAATACAGCGATTTTGAATGCCCCTCTTGCCGCGTCGTGCAAGCAGATATCCAGAATCTTTTCAGGAACTATCCCGGAAAAGTTCAGCTAACATTCAAGCATTATCCGCTCACTTCTCACAAATGGTCCATCTATGCTCATCAGGCCGCGGAGTGCATGAATGCTCAGGGGAAGTTCTGGCTCTATCAGGACACGCTTTATGAAAAACAGTCGGAATGGGCGCCTTCGAATGTTCCGCCGATAGAGATCCTGGCGCGATATGCCCGGGAACTCGGCGCGGATATGGACCGCTTTGGGAAATGCATGGCGGATGTCGCGGTAGCTCGTGATATCTACGCAGAAAAAGAGGAAGGGAACAAACGGCAAGTGAGTGCAACGCCGACGTTTTTTCTCGGAGAAGAACGGTTCGTGGGTCCCAAAGAGATGCAGGAGCGCGGGGAGAACGCGGTCCGCAAGGTCCTTGGGCTGCCGCCGAAGCCGGTGCCTGAAAAAAAACAGGAACCTGGAACTCCGTTTTTTCCAGCTGGGATACCCAAGCAGCAGGGGGCGTAATGTCGGAGAAAAACTACAAGATCCTCTTCCTTGGCCGCATGTTTCTTGGATTGGTTTTTGCGTATTCCGGATTTACCAAGCTCATGGAACCTGTTGAGAATTTCCAGGGAGGGATGACCGCTTATGAGATCATTCCTTACGTGCTCATCCCGTTCCTTGCGCGTGTTATTCCCTGGATCGAATTCCTCTTTGGCTCTTTTTTGATTCTGGGCTATTTGCCGCGGGTAAGCGCACTTGTGCTGGCCGTTATGTCCTTGAGTTTTGTGCTTCTCATTCCTGCGACCCGCATTGTGACAGGGGCCCTTCCCGCTAATTGCGGTTGCTTCGGGGAGGGAAGCCTTATTCATTTGAAACCTCTGCAAGTTCTTACTATGGACCTTTTTAACACCTTCATCGGTATGCGTCTTGCTTTCCTCAAAACCCATCCCTTTAGTTTGGCCACTCTCCTTGAAACAAAGCCCTGAGAAGATCCAGAAAAAAAGACGGAACTCCGGAAATTTGATATACTCTCGCTCCATTTCATACCCTAATTACTGCGGGGCGTAGCGCAGCCTGGTAGCGCACACGCTTGGGGTGCGTGCGGTCGGAGGTTCAAATCCTCTCGCCCCGATTCTTACCCCAATGGCGTCAATAGCTTACAACTATTGACGCCATTCCTGTTTCTGGCTATAATTCCTAGTGGTACCTTAAATGGTACCTCAAAATCGGGGCGATACCTCGGGAGGGTTATTATGGCAAAGGGACACATAGTCAGGCGCGGCAAGGTTTGGTACGCGAGATTTTATGACGGAACCGGACACAGGCAGTGGCAATCCCTCAAGACCAACTCCAGGGAAATAGCCCAAGCTAAGTTCTCCAAGGTGATCCAGGCTATCGAAAAGCATGAGGTCGGCTGGCGTCTCAAAGGCAAGCTGGTCTCCGAATACCTTGCGGAGTATCTGGCGCTCTGCGAGGCGGAACACTCCAAAAGGACCTACCGCGTCGAAA
>MHFU01000058.1:437-579 GCA_001804345.1 Omnitrophica bacterium RIFOXYB12_FULL_50_7 | reverse complement strand
GCGCAATTCGTCAAAAAGCTAAAAGAAGAACAGACCCAGATCAAGCACCTGAATGATGGCGAGGTAAAAAAGCTTCTAGCCGTATGTTCCCCTCGCGTAAAACAAATTGTTACGCTCTTTCTTTTGACTGGAATGAGGCTCG
>MHFU01000058.1:0-428 GCA_001804345.1 Omnitrophica bacterium RIFOXYB12_FULL_50_7 | reverse complement strand
CTCATTTGCGTTGGAGGGATGTTGATTTTAGGCATAATTTGATCCATATACAGAATCAGCCAGACTGGACCACGAAAAGTTATAAGCCTCGTGTGATCCCGATGCATCCGATAGCCAGGAAGATACTGGAAGGGCTTCCTCAGAAGAAGACGCAGCAGTATGTTTTTCCAACTGCAACGGGCAAAACTATTGCAAGCTATATCCGGGCTGAGATCCTCCGCTATGCCAAAAAAGCGAAGGTAAGTGCCAATGTCAAAATGTTCCGTTCTACGTTTGCCAGCAATCTTGTGATGAGTGGCGTGGATATTTACACGGTCTCAAAGCTGCTTGGTCATCATGATGTCAAGATCACGGAAAAACATTACGCCCATCTGACGCCTGATTTTTTGAGTCATTCAGTTAGTCGACTAAGTTTTTTGCCGTCGCAG
>MHFU01000057.1:9303-10361 GCA_001804345.1 Omnitrophica bacterium RIFOXYB12_FULL_50_7 | reverse complement strand
TGGGTGCGCCGGTGTTCAGATGGATATCGTGGAAAAGATCGCCGGCGACAATCCGTTCCGTGGAAAGACGATCGTCCTGACTGGAACACTCGAAAGCATTGAACGCTCCGAAGCCGAAGCCCTTCTTCGCAAACTTGGGGGCCACCCTTCCGGCAGCGTTAGTAAGAAAACCGATATCCTTGTCGCCGGCCCAGGCGCTGGGTCGAAGCTCGCCAAAGCCCAGGAACTCGGCATTCCCATTTGGGACGAATCCCAATTCCTCTCAGAACTCAAAAAATCCGGGATTAAGTGATGTGTCCCCGGAATTGGGTACAAGACGTTCTTGGCTTGCTTTGAGGCGCCTCTCTTGATAATATTCTAAAAATCATAAAATCAATATTTACAATTAGTTACGACTGTTTTACACATCAAAGTATGTAAAATGCTTGAAAATACACATAAAATGATGTATTCTTGCATAGGAAAGGTGTCCCAAAGGGATATCAGACTATGGAAAAGATACTTGAATACCAAAAGACTGTTTTGAAAATATTGGCCGGACATTTGGACGATTTCTATTTAGCAGGGGGGACGGCGCTTGCAAATTATTACTTTCAGTACCACCGAGAATCTTACGACCTGGATTTTTTCGCCCAGAAGTATCAGCCTGCTCAAGTGGATGGAATTGCCACCCACATTGCGCGGCAGACCCAAAAAAAGATGAAGATTGTTGCGCGGGAGGAAGGAAAGGCGAAATTTGCAGATATTCGCCGCTATGATCTCATGATCAGTGACCGCCAGGCGTTGCGGATCGATTTTGTCCGGGATGTCCATGATCTACTGGAACCCCTTATGCAAGTCAACGGAATTCCGGTTCTTTCACTGGTGGACATCTACTTAAGAAAAATCTATGCGGCAACAGGCGTCCTCGCGAAACCGGACGCTGTTGGGCGCATGCTGACAGAGGGGGGTCGGCAGACCGCGAGGGACCTCTTCGATCTGTATCACCTCTCCACGCGTTTTGAAAAGCTTTCATCTTTTGCTTTAAGGCATTGCGATGATTTGCAGATCGAAGGTTT
>MHFU01000057.1:9085-9227 GCA_001804345.1 Omnitrophica bacterium RIFOXYB12_FULL_50_7 | reverse complement strand
TGGTTATGGAATGTCAAAAAATCCGAAAAGGAAGCCCGAGAGGTCCTGAGAGATATTGGGAACCCTTTATTTGTTTTCTATGCGGGCCGGTTGCTTGCGCATGCCAATACACCGAAAGAGGTTTTTCGTGATTTTCTTGGCA
>MHFU01000057.1:0-8900 GCA_001804345.1 Omnitrophica bacterium RIFOXYB12_FULL_50_7 | reverse complement strand
GGACAAAAAATCAAATCTCTTCGCCGCTTGCGGAAAATGACGCAGGCAGAGCTGGCTAAAAAAACGGGCCTCACGCAGCAGCATATTGCTAAGATCGAAAAGGGGATCACGTCCCCGCGCCTCGCGACCCTGAAAAAGATCGAAAATGCATTGGGCTTGCCGGATTATCAAAACAAGGTTTCGCAGGAGCGCTTTTTCCCGTCCTGCTCCATTTCCGAGCCCGGCACTACTTGGCTCGGCCCGGACCTTGGAAAATAACCCAAGCACACAGCGGTTGTGTGTTTGAAGGGCGCGTTACCGGTACCATTCTAAAACCCGGTTTTAGAATAAGTGCGAAGTGGGGAATTCCCACTTGAATGTATTCCCACCGCGTGTTATGCTTCTGCTGAGAAGGAGAGGGATAACCATGATCAAACAAAATGTGGTCAAAGATTCTGATTTTACTGAGATTGCTGAAGTGAAGGCGGACGGAAAGAACCGTGTTCAGTTGGGCCGCAAAGTAAAAGGATCCCAAACGCGCCTTTACCGGGTTTACCAGAATGTCCATGGCCAGATCATGCTTGATCCGCAGGTGATGGTCCCTGCGTCTGAAGCATGGTTGTTCCAGAACAAGCAGGCCGCGCAGATGGTCCAAAAAGGGCTTAAAGACGCGCGGACCGGAAAAGTGACCAAGTCTAAAGAAGATTTCTCGAAATACACTGAAGATCCAACCTGATACCGCATGACATTTAAATACAGGGGTATGCGGTATGGGACTGTTAACCCCTAAAAGCAAATGGAGAACAGTGCTGATGTTCGAGATCTTTTTCACTCAAACGGCCGGCGAGGAACTCGAACGGCTGGAGAGCTTGCCTGACAAAAAGGGTCTTGTGAAACAGATCAAGAAATCGCTTGGCTTTCTCGCGACCAATCCCAAACATCCGTCCCTCAAGACGCATCCTTACGATTCCATTTCTCATCCCTACGATCCGAAACAGAAAGTTTTTGAAGCTTATGCCCAGAATAACACGCCCTCCGCTTATCGCGTGTTTTGGTGCTACGGACCCGACAAAAAACAGATCACGATTCTTGCCATCACCCCGCATCCGTAGAGCCTGTATCAAGATTCCACGGTAACTTCACAAAGCTCTAGCCACTGTAGTTTGCCTGCCGGTTCGAACAAGAAGATCAATCTTTTGCCGAAGCCGTACTGAAGGGTGGCATTCAGTGCGTTCATGGGCAACTCTATTAACAGGGTGTCCACTTGTAGGACGCCTATTTTTTATATTTGCGGCAGGGGTGAGGGCAGGACTATACTGCACCGAGGGCTGAGGAATGGCGAATGTGGCGTTGTGCAATTATGAAGAGAACTGTCAGGGTTTTTTCCGCAGAGTGAGCAAGAAAACCGATATCCTTGTCGCCGGCTCCAAACTCGCCAAAGCTCAGGAACTGGGTATTCCCATTTGGGACGAAGAGCAATTCCTTCCCGAACTCGCAAAAGCCGAAATTAACAGGTGACAGCCACCCAAGACAAAGTCCGACTTTATCTTGGGTCTGATGCCCTGAAGGAGAGGTGACCTATGTCGGATTACATCAAAACGTGGCGCAAGGAACACGGGCAGATCCTTGAAATCCTTTTGCAGGTTCTCCAGCTTGAAATTTTCAGCAGAGCGGGACAGATGAAGCTGCAGGAGCTCAAGAGATCTCTTGAGGCTCATCTCAAAAGTGAAGACCTGGGTTTTTATCCTGTTTTGAAAAAAGCTGCGGAAACCGATACCGATCTCAGACGGAAATTGTTCCTTTTCGCCGCGGATATGGATAAGATCGCCGCGGAGATTAGGGCGTTCTTCAAAAAAGTGGAAAACGATCCGATGGGTAAAGATATCCCCGTTGAATTCAGAAAAATCTCGGACATGATCAAAAGCCGGATTTTCCGCGAGGAGAATGTTTTGATGAGAGAGTTCGAGAAATTGACTTAAAACGGTACTGAGAAACGGTTTTACGAGGCGCTGTAAGAAAAATATCCGGACGCTATTCCGTAAACGCGAAAAATGACTATGAACAAAAAAAGGACAAAACGATCCGAAGATCCTGTCAGGAACGATCCCTCCTACCAGAAACTTGTGCAGGATCTCCGTGCTGTGATCGAAGCGGCCAAGGCCAAAGGGGTTGATTTCGGCGCGCGCAGCGATCTTTTAACCTGCCGGGCTTGCGGGGCCTACGAAGACGAAGGGATACATACCGGACGCATGGTTATGCTTAGAAGAGGGAAACGCGCAAAGACGGGCACGGAATTTATTGTGCTCTCGCATAAAGAAAAAAGCCGGTGGCTCAAAGGCGGTGTCATGCGGTGTACTGCGGACTACGAATTTATTTGTGGCATTTGTGGGGCGTTCCAGGCCGAGCGATTCCTGGAAGATTTCACGCACTAACGCAAACCGGATGCTGTCCTGTAAACGTAAAAATGGGTTTGAAATACGTTCACGCTTACTTATTCGCTATGGCTTTTTGGCGGAGGACGCCTGTTTTTCAGTACGTAAACGTGCAGCGGGGCGATTTTTGAGAAGCTCAATCCCGTGCTTTCTATGCCGTAACTGAATGAGGGCAATATAACTATGCTGGCTGAAAAAAACGGGGAGTCATGAAGAATAAAAGAATGACCTTTTGTTTATTAGTAGTGTTTTTATGTTTTTCCGTTTTACCTGCTCGGGCGGAGTCACCGGAAAAGAAGCTTCCTCCTTATACAAAACCCGTTGGGCGTGTTCCCCTCATTAATGAGAATCAACCTCAAGCAGCATCTGATAAGGCTACCCGGAAACCCAATGTTCTTATAGGCCCTGGATATTGTTACAACTGTAGTTTTCATCAGCTATGCTCAGATGAAGATATGGCTGCTTGCGCCAAGCTGGATGCGGAAAAAAAGAAAAAGGATGAAGAGGAAAGGAAGAAAAAGGAGGGCGAAGAAGCGGCGGCGGGCAAGCCGGCTCAGGAGGCTCCAGCCCATGCAAATGGACTCAAAAATGTACCTTTAAGAGATCAGCACGATCCAAAAAATGGGGCCGCCGGAGAAGCGGCTTGTGGCCCTACGGCTCTTGGAATGGCCCTGGAGTATTTTGGCATGAATGTACCCACGAAACGATTGATCAGGGAAACAGGTGTGGTCGAAGGGAGCGGAGCGAATTTTCGCAAGCTGGTAAATGAGGCTAACAAATTTTTCCCCAATTCTCATTTCAGTTGGGGAACTGCTTTCGGGCAAGATCCCATGACGTATCTTAAGAATGAACTAAACAGCGGGGGGCTTGTGATTGTGCCTGTTGTTGGAGACTATGCCGACGGGAGACGCGCGGTTCCCGAAGGTCATTTTCTTCTGGTGACGGACGTCAAAGATGGAAAAGTTTACGCTAATGATCCCGGGGACGCTAGCAGAGTCGTCATGGGTGAGGATAACTTCTTAAACGTATGGAAAAGCGGCGAAGGCACTGATCGTAAGCCGTGTTTGGTGATCCATAAATAATCAGCACTGCTAAATTAGGATGTCCTGTTAGTCCAACTTAGAGGAGAGAATTTTATGGAAATTAAAACGAGCGGAGTCATGAACGGGTTGATTCTGGCCGCCGTAATTTCGGTATTAACATTTAGCTCTGTTGGATGCGGGGAGAAACCCACCAGGGAGTACTACAAGAACGGACAACTGAAAGGCGAGGGAGTCCTCAAAGAAGGAGTGCCTGAGGGACGGGTTAAGGAGTATTACGAAAACGGGAAATTGAAAGCCGAGGGCGTTTACAGGAACGGGCGCCAGGAAGGGCCGTTTAAATACTATTTCGAAAACGGGCAACTGGAAAGCGAACTGCCGTATAAGAATGGGAAACTTGAGGGGCGATTCAAGACGTATTACAACAACGGACAATTAGAAAGCGAGGTAGTTTACAGGAACGGAAGGCCCGAGGGGCGCGACAAGTCGTATTATAAGAACGGAAAATTGAAAGCCGAGAGTACCTTCAAGGATGGAAAACTGGAGGGAGTGGTTAAGGAATATGACGAAAACGGGAAGTTAAAGAGGTGAGAAAACGATTTCCGAACCCGCCACTTCCCGCTCTGCAATCTCTGATGACACAATGGAGAAGGTAAGGTGAAAAGGAGAAGATTATGAGAAGAAGTATTTTTGTTCTGGTTTTAATTGGCGCAGTATTGTCTTCGGTTTGTGTGGATGAAAGCCTGTATGCTCAAAGCGCAACAAAAACTATCCCTGAGTTAATTCTGGCCGCGCGCGCCGGCAATGCTGGCAAAATCAAGGATTTGCTTAAAAAAGGAGTTAGTGTTGAAACAGCGGATCCGTCCGGCAAGACCGCACTGATGTATGCCTCTGAAGAAGGGGCGTTAGAGTGCATGAGAATTCTTATCAAAAAAGGTGCGAATGTTAATGCCCTGAGTAATATTGGCTGGTCCCCGCTTTTCTATGCCGCGCTGACTAATAAGCCAGGGGTTATAGAACTTTTGCTTAAGAGTGGAGCGAAAATAAATCAGAAGAATAAAGGCGGCCAGACAGCGCTGTCGAATGCCGCCATTGTCTTAAAATGCGAATCTATAAGGGCGCTTGTTGCAGCCGGAGCCGATCCTGACCTGAAAGACAAGGTTGGGCTTTCTCCTCTTGATTACGCCCGGGTCAAAAATATGCCGAAGCTTATGGCGTGTTTTGAGGTGAAGAAAAAATAAGTAGGATGTGCGTTGCTCCAGTTGTGTCTCCCCGTAGGTCACATTTAAATGTGACCTACGGGGGCGGCAAAGAAGGGATGTATCTCCCAAAGAAACTAAAGCAATGCATGTAGGATTATTCAAAAGGAGTTGCAAGAACCATCCAAAAAGGGGCGCTGAAAATGGAAGAAAAAAGAGCGGTATTTTCAAAAATTAGAATCGCCAACGTCCTGTTTGGCGTTTCACTGATTTTTTGGCCTGTAACCGTTATCCCAGCTATTATGATTTTTGATGCTCCCGGAAGCCAAAACAGTGTTTTTAGCTGGCTTGTTTTCTGGCTGACCATGCTTTATCCGGTCGTTGTTATTGTTTCGATCCTGGGAAGTAGAGTGGGCTATCGTTTCGGCAAAGACAAGGCGGCTCTCCTGATAAGTTTATTGCCGTTTACTTATGCGATTCTGTTCGCTATTTGGTACGGAATCACCATGATTTTCCAGTTACTCCTGTCACTCAAGTCCATCCTGCTTTCAATATTCAAACGATGAAAATTGGTCAACAAGAGGAGACCCGCATGACGAAAAAAATGTTTGTTGCAGCCGTTACCGCTCTGATGCTTGTCAGTCATTTTGCGACCCAAGGCCTGGCGACCGGCGCAAACGCGGATCGCAGTTTCGACAAGAGACTTATCGAGTATTCCATCGTGGCCAATACTTTCAGGTTGGAAGCGGCCCGGTCTCCGGACGCAGCCATTGCGCGTTGGGGCTCTCCGGCATTCCAGAAGGCATGGGCCAGGGACATGAAGCTATTCAAAGACCCCAAATATGTCCCACTGCTCAAGGATTTTTTTATCACCGCAATCATTTTTGAGGGGAATGTGCAGGAGGGGTCTGTCGTCGCTGCTTTTTACAATCCGTGGCTGGATGGCATTTTGCTCGTCGAAATGCGGAAAACCTCTGAGATAAAACTGGAGGACTTTCGCATAGTTGCCGGCGAGTCCTGGAGGAGAGAAACCGTTACAACCGGAAAAGATCTATTAAAGCTTTACGCGTTGAAAGAGACGCTCCTATTGGCGTTAGCCAGGAATTATAGCCCGACAGCCAACTTGTTCAGCCAGTATTATCCAATGCAGGGTAAGGGATCCTTTCTTCCTCCGGAAATATCCAGTCGCATCGGGTTAGCGGACGAAGAGTTAAGACCCATTGTGGCGCGTATGCTCTACCGCACCAAGATGTTTGCGGCTTTGGTTTCCGCCCAGAAAAATTCCTTTCTCGCCATTGCCAAAGAATTATCGAAGAAACTGGGCCAGGGAAACGAGGAGGATCTGCGAGCCTATCTTTCGCCGAAGCAGGACGCTACGATGCTCAAGTCGATCTGTATGCTGCCCGCGGCGAGCCGGCAACAATTCGGTCCGGTCTATTTTGGAGAGGATGCTAGTGCCGTGATCCTGGGAATGGTGAATCCTGTTAATCCACGATGGATCCTTGCGGCACAAATTCTCAAGGATGGAAAAAATACGCGGCCGACCCGCATAGAAATTTTTGATCTGGATGCCAGCGGAAAGCTTCTTAAATTAAGACAGGGGCAGTAAACTGAAAAAGTAAAAAGGTCCCAGATACAACAGGGACACGGTGGCTGTAATCTTTAAAAACAGTACAGGGCACATAGTACCTAGTACATAGCAAATCGACGAGGCGTTCTTCTTTTTACCAAGTACTGTGTACTATGTCCCATGTACTGGTTCCTTGTTCATATAACAAAGAACCACGCCCCAAAGAAATATCGATCCCCAGAGTGGAATTCCCCAATAGCCCAGGAGCGGAAAGATCATCCCCAGCATCAGAGAAAGCGCGCAGGCCCAGAGACTGAATCCCAGGTATTTGTGGGCCCGGGATCCGCGTGGGGTGCGATCCATTATCATGAGCGCGGCGAGGTAGAGAAAATAGACGACCGTGTAGTGGTGGATCTGGGTCACGGGGGAAGTGAAGAGCATGATCATGGGGAAAAGCGAAAATTCCGCGAAGGATCGTAACGGGTCCTGTGCCGGAACCTTGGATGCTTTTTGAGCTTTCATGAACGGAAGTACGAGAAACAGGATCCCGACTCCTGAGGTGACAAAACGCACGAGCGCGTTGGAATGTCCGATGAAGACGGCTTCAGAAGGCCAGGAGAAGCGCGTGACGACTGAGTAAAGCGATTGATTGTCCTCAGCGAACGGCGTGAAAAGTTCTCCCCACAGGTAGTTCTGATAAGCGGTATCGGATTGGGAGATCGACATCAGGTGCTGCCAGATCTTCAGGAGTTCCCAGTTTTGTTGGAAACCAATGGCCAGAGAAGGGAGCAGAAAAAAGAAAAGGCCCAAGCCCACGAGCGTGCCTAGAAGGGTTTTCCACTCCCGTTTTAGCAAAAAGAAAAAGACGAGGAATGCGAGGGGACTGATCTTGAGCGCTATGGCAAAGGCGAGGAGGAGTCCTGTCAGAATCTTTCGCTGCTTCAGATAATTATAAAAAACGGCTGCCATGAAAAAAAGCGTGATAATCCCGAATTGCCCGCGCGTGAGCGTGTTCAGGAACATCGGGAGGCAGAAGATCATGGCGAGAGTGATCTGCCAGGGTGCGGGTTTAGAAGTGGTTTCATAAGTCTCCCTAACCGCTTTGGCTGTAATGTCATTGCGAGCCGAAGGCGAAGCAATCTTGCTTTCGTAGAGAGAGATTGCCGCGTCGCCCTGTCGGGCTCCTCGCAATGACCTGTCGTTATTGAGGTTATGCGAACTTATGAAACCACTTCTAGCTTTTTCAGGAAGACGTCTGGAAAGCAGGATGGTCCCTACGAGACAGGCGATAGATAAAAGATAGGCTAGGCCGACCGTCGCTCCCAGGGGCCATTTTGAGACCGGAGCCAGGAGGATCGCCAGGATCGGGGGGTAGACGTAATGCCAATGTCGCGCGTTCTCAATCCCGTAAATATGATTCGCCCGGCCCTCATGGACCATCTCGCCAGCTTTCAGGAAGACGGTCAGGTCCGTGCGCTGTTTGGGGCTGACCGCACCGCGGTAGAACGTGGAGATGCCGACGCCCCAGGCAAGTCCCAGAACAAGCAGGATGCCGAGCCACTTTCTTTTAAAAAAGAATGCTATGATTTTTTGGATAAGTTCCATTTTTTCCAGAGTTCCCGCAATGTTTTTGTTTGAATCTAATACACCAATCGGGCTATAATCACAACTCATTTTTGGGATTTTCGGGGCACATCTCCAGGGAAGGATTGAAACTCATGTCGAAGGCGCACCTGCATCATAAGAGGCTTTATGAATCAAAGATTATCCAGGAAGACATCGTCAAACTGTCGAAGTACCTCAAAGACCAGCTCAAGCATTTTGAGGGCAAGACCTTCCTTGTGAGCGGAGCCGGCGGGTTCCTCGGCAATTACATCGTGCTTCTCTTTCGATATCTCAACAAGCATGTTCTCAAGCGGAAGCTTTCCGCCATTCTGCTTGATAATTTCATCACCGGATACGAGCAGCAGATCTTTTCGGATGATCATCTGACCTTTCAGAAACACAACGTGATCGAGCCTTTCAAAACGGACAGGAAGATCGATTATTTGATCCACGCCGCGGGGATCGCTTCTCCGGTCTATTACACCAAGTTCCCGGTCGAGACGATGGATGTCGGAACGATCGGAACGCGGAATATGCTGGAGCTTGCGCGGGAAAAGAAAGTGAAGAGTTTTCTTTTTACCAGCTCGAGCGAGGTTTACGGAGATCCTGATGACAAGCATGTGCCTACCACTGAGGAGTATCGCGGGAATGTGTCGGTAACCGGGCCGCGCGCCTGCTATGACGAATCCAAGCGTTTCGGCGAAACCATGTGCGAGACGTTCTGGAATGTCTACGGCGTGCCGGTCAAAATGGTGCGTCCTTTCAATGTCTATGGTCCCGGCATCCGTCCCGATGATTACCGGGTGTTGCCGAATTTCATTGAGCACGCGCTCCGGAAAGAACCGCTTCCGATCCACGGTGACGGGCGCAATACGCGGGCTTTCTGTTACATTAATGACGCGATCGAGATGCTTTTTCGTGTTTTATTCTCGAATGCCCACGGAGAATCGTTCAATATCGGGAATCCCGAGATAGAACTTTCGGTCATCGGGCTCGCGGAATGTGTTGTAGAAGCGATGCCCTATCCTGTCAAGATCGTGCATATCGATCCGCCTCACGCGGTCTATTCTAAAAG
>MHFU01000056.1:45494-53764 GCA_001804345.1 Omnitrophica bacterium RIFOXYB12_FULL_50_7 | reverse complement strand
CCGACATGGTGCTGCGCCCCCGCAGGCGGGCCGCGAGGTCCTTTTCCAGCTTTGCCCTCTTATCCGGGTCCGTAAAATTCCCGGGATCATCATTCAGAACAGTCAGAATTTTGAGGGAATGGAAGAACTCTTTCATCTTGCGAAGTCCGGGAACATTGTTCGTCTCTAATACAGTGATATTGCCCGCGCGGTTTTCCTCGATGATCCTGGAAAGGTACCGCGCCGAAGTACCGTAATAGATGCCGGACGCCTTTCTGGGGAAGAGTATCTCTCCGGCCTCATTCATTCTTCTGAATTCCTCCTCGCTCACAAAATGATACTTTTCTCCCTCCTTCTCTCCGTCGCGCGGCTTTCTTGTCGTAGTCAGCGGCGGTGTAAACATGCGCGCACTATGTTTTTTGCGAAATGTCGCAAAGAAGGTGCTCTTCCCTGCACCGCTCGGCCCGCTGAGCACCACCACCATGGCATTCCTTGCCGCCTTGACCGCCTGCTCATCTCTGGCGAACGCGCTCTTTTCACCCTCGGCCACACCCGGTGTGGCCAGGGTCGGATCCACACGCACAAAAGCCGCTAATCCTTCCTGGAGTTTTTGCCTGACGCTTTGCACATTGGTTTGCGAACAGCCGAGCTCTGCCATGATTATTTCATCTTCTCCTCCTTCGGTAAGATGAGACGCGATTTCCTGCTCTTGGGGACCCAGGGTCGCCATGATATTTTCAAAAGCGGCAAAAAGCTCTCGCTTAGCCGTCGCATCGTACGGAGAGGACGCTTCTTTCAGATGGCTCCACAGATGTTCTTCATTGGTTAAACGTTCGAGAATCTGTAGGGATATAAGATTGAGAACTTTTATCACGGTTCCTTTTTTTTCTTCTGCTCCGTACAAGCTCCTGGTATAAGAACCTACCTGGAAAATTCTGTAAAAAAACTTGTCCCCTTTTGAAAATCGAACCACAAATTGAAAATGCCCGTTTTGAATACCGCTTTCGGTAAAAACGCCTTCCCAACCCGCTTCATAAAAACCAAGCGTCGACCAATGAAACTGAAAATGCGGAATCGGAGAAAAGACAAACATTCCTTTCGGATTTGTCGCGCCCATGCGAAGACCTTTGAGATTGGGAAAGTTTTTTTCGCGAATACGCCGTTCGAAATTTTCCGGTTGTTGGATGATCTCAGCAAGAGCTCTCAGCCCGAGCCGGTCATCAATATCAAGAACGGTTTTGCTTTTCCCTGTTTCTTTCTCATGACCAGGCAACTGCCTTGTGTAGGGGCCTATTTGGAAAGTGCGGAAGATAGGTTCTTCGTTTTCTTTGGAAAGTTTTATCGTAAATTGGAAATATCCGTTTTGAACACTGCTTTCGGTAATCACACCTTCCCAACCCTCTTCATGAAAACCAAGCGCTGGCCACGGGAATGGAAAATAAGGGAAGGGGGAAAAAGAAAACACTCCACTCGGGTTGGTCGCGCCCAGGCGGAGGCCTTTGAGATCGGGAAAATCTTTTTCGCGAATGCGTCGCTCAAAATCTTCCGGCTGTTTGACGATCTCAGAAAGGGCCCTCAAGCCGAGTCGGTCATCGATATCTAAAACGTCCTTCGTTTTGCCCTTTTCTTTTTTTTGTCCTGATAATTCCCTTGTGTAAGGACCGATTTGAAAAGTGCGAAAGATGGGTTCTTTGCCATCTTTAGTGAGCTTTACCGTGAACTGGAAATATCCGTCTTGAATACCGCTTTCGGTAATCACACCTTCCCAACCCTTATCCTGAAAACCAAGCGCTGGCCACGGAAATCGATAATTCGCAATAGGATAAAAGGAGAATATCCCATCCGCATTTGTCGCGCCTAAGCGAAGCCCTTTGAGATCTGGAAAATCGTTTTCGCGAATGCGGCGCTCAAAGTCTTCCGGTCGAATAATGATCTCTGAAATCAGACGCAGTCCTTCCGGCATCTTACGTCTCAAGCTCTCGCGAGATTTGGAATTTCGCAATTCCTCCCTCGAAGAGCTCGTATCTCTTACTTCGGACCGTCGACCGTCCCACGGTCCCATTCTTCCTGGGCGAAGATCGATTTCTAACTCGATCCCGCAGTCTCCAAGGACTTCGTGTCCTAAAAGCTCCGCGTTGATTTGCGGGATGCTTTTTCCGATAACCATTGAATAATACTCATCCCATTCCGGCTTAAAAACATCCAGAGTCTGTTGGTACCGGTACCATGTGACTCCGAGCGGAGAAATAACAAAAAGCCGGCGATTACGGAGTTCGGGGATGTCGAGATCGTCAGAAGAAGGAAGAAAATAACGGGGATCGATCGTTTGATATGGAGGATGGACATGCCCGATGAATTCAAAATCCGGACTAATAGAAGCGGGAGAAGCGCCTTTTTCCCCGCACATCACAAATTCATAGACATCCCCTTTCCGGCCGATGGCAATTTCCTGTTCCCTCGGCGTTGAATAAAGAATCTCCTGAATCTCCCAGTTCTTTTCGATGGGCTGGGCCAGCTGCACCCGAAGCGCCTCGTGAGGCTGCGCCGATCTCACAAATTTCCTTATCCCCTGCAAGAAAAACCATCTTTTGCCTTGTGCTGTGAATTGTGATCCGGCATCACGAAGCAACTCGATCCATCCTTTTTCGGAAAAAGTACCGGGTCTTCCTTTGACACGTTCAGGGTTTTGCGCGGGGACCGTTTGATCCGTGCGCACTTCCGAACGAGCGGCTTCCCCCAAGATAAAGTCCGACTTTATCTTGGGTCTAATCTCCAGAGGGATTTCAATCTCGGCCGTTGTTCTTCCGTCAGAACCGGTGTGCCGCATCACAGCTCTTCCGTGAGTCAAGTCGTTGATAAATCGTTCTGCTTTTTTTTCACCCCCCATCAGCCATTTAAAACGAAGATCCTCGGAGCTGATCGCTTGCAAACGGCTTTCATCGGTTTCATGCTGGTTGGAAACCCTTAGCCGGAGGACCTTTTGCCGCGTGTCTATGTCCCACTCTATCAGTAAAGGAAGTTCCAAATGCATCTTGTGGCCGTGGACAATCGCGTTTTTTATCATCTCTGTTAGGATAAAATCAAAGCGCTCATCAAGGATTTCTCCGTCCAGCTTTACCCCTAAACCGGATGGGATCGTTTGGAAGATGACGGGAGAGAGGCTTGTTGAAAAAGAGTTGAGCGCATTATAAAGCCCGGGTTTTGGACCCGAAACAAATTCCGGCCTGTCGAATCCTGCCAAGCGAATAATTCCTCCTCGCTGTCCGTCCTTAATAACAATCTTTTGAGCGATAAGGCTCCTCGACATATTAAGGTCCAAAGAAACGATCTCGCTCTTATCTTTATCCTCTGCGTGACCCGCAAGCTGCCGCATCTCCGAGCGGTTTCTGCCTGCCGCATTCACGCTCGCACTGCCGAGTGTTTCTTCGGCCCTGCCAATAATGGGCTGTGGCAGACGCGATTCCGATCGACTGGTCTCCTGTGCGCGACGGAAAGACGCGGCACTGGCCATTGCTGCAATCAGTTCTGAGTTAAATACCACGCCCTGGTTAAAATCAATGTGCTCGGGAACACCCAAAGGCTGCCGGCTGAGCTCTGAACTGTTTGTCAAAAAAGTAACATCGCTCTTTTGGGATAATCGAATGAGAACCGGAAGCATCCCATCGAATTTTTCACGGCTTCCAATCATCGGCCTGTCCACCGTAATATCCACATCAAAATCAAACACGGTAAAATGCGGCGCTTCAGAAATTCCTTGAACCTCTTCCGCATTGTGAACAGACGTTAGTTTTTGAATGATCCCCGTTGCCGTTAAGTACCCGAGATAATCCGCAAAAGACAACCGGGTATACCCACGAGTAATTTCATCTTCGATTTTCGTCAAATCCGGTAACGCCAGTTGTTGAAGGCCGTAGGAGCCCAAATCAAAATGCTGATCGACGTGAAGCCATTTTGCCCGCCCCTCTTCGACCATTTCTTTGATTTGATGTCCGAAGTGCTCAAAAAAGAAGCTATAACTCAAATTGTGTTGCCCGCCCCAATAAACTTTTTTCCCGTTGGCCAATTGAATGATCACATAATGGCCACTTCCGATTTTATATTCTTTTCCGTTGATATTGACTTTGATAACCGGAAATATTGCCCCAGGCGACAACGCGACAGAAACATCTTTTTGTTCGATTTTTGCGTCAGAAAACCGGAACCTTTGCGGAATGGAAAACACTCTTTCGTCCAGGTCCAAATTCCGTCGCATCTCCGAACGGTGGGGACTGGTTTCCGCTTGTCCCGCCACCGGCGGGGCAAGACCGGGGGTGTTTGCCGCGCGCTCCGCTGCAATGTAGAGGGTCCCCTTGAGTCGATCGTTGAGATCTTCCCGCATCGCTTTGGCGCTCGTGTAGCGAGTGCCGGCCGGATACTTCATCGCATGAAAGATCACTTCCGCCAAGGGGGGTGAGGGCTCGGGTAACATCTTACGCATTTTTTCCCCTGTCATTTCGTTCCAAAACATTTTTTGTTCTTCGATGCTCTCCGGAATAGAGCTTGAAAATATATTCCACCTTTTGAACAAGCCCCAAAAAATCCTGCCTTCAACCATTTCATAGAGTATCGCGCCGAGAGCATAAATGTCTTTTTGTATCAGATTTTCCTGTGAGTGAGAAACCTCAAGGTGTTCAACGGGCATATACGCCAGAGTTCCATAAATCTCGGCCATGTCCCTGCTGATGAAATCTTGTTTTCTAGCTATATAACTAAACGCATAATCCAGAATTTTGACTTCACCGGATTTGGTTATAAAAATATTATCCGGCTTTAATTCGCGGTGAATCACACCGGCCTGATGCATCGCCTGAACCGCTACCAGCAACCTTTCAAACATCTGTAACTTTTTCGGGATACTTGCGCCCATCATCCACTGTGCCATTGTCTCGCCTTCCAGATATTCCATGGCGATCCACAAATCACCGGATATTTCCGAACTGTGGCCGTCGATCCGAGGCGCTGATAAAACATCATGAGCCGCCAATGTCTCCAAAGTTCTGATTTCGTTTTGAAATATGGCTTTGTCGAATTTCGGGGAATACCTCCGTCTGGATGCCTTGATGACAACTTTCTTCCCTTGGAGACCTTGGGCCGTATAGAAATCCGCCTGTTCTCCGCTGGAAGGCAAAACGCCTGTGATAAGATAGAATTTTCCCAAGGCTCCAACGAGATACTTGCCGATGCGAAAACGAGGAGCCTCTTGCTTCTTTTCCACAGGGCGAGACTCGCTCGCGGCAGGCGTAACGGCCCAAACTTCCTTCCCCCCGGCGTTACCCTCGTCCTTGGCGATCGGGCGATGGCGAACAAATAAAACATTGTGGAATATTTCGAATTTCTCGAGCGGGATCTTTTCGCCCTGAAGGACTCTGCCGACCAGTTCATGCCCTTCATGGCCTTGAGGGAGGAAATCGTTCCGGATTAAAAAGGGGATCAAGGGACTGGTCACGGCTTCTTGAAAGAACATTCCCTGGAATTTTTGCGCGATCGGCCCGAATTGCCATGCCTGGGTCGGTACGCCATCCACTTCCGCTGTTATCTCGAGAAGGCCCTCTAAAAAAACGCTGCTGAAACCATCCTTGCGGCTCTCTTTGTTGCGGTTCTCTTCAAAAACATACCATCTCAAATCCACGCGTCCTTCCGGGAGCCTCTCATAGGGTGCGTAACCCCAAATGACATCTCCCTTCTTGAATACCACAAGATGCATGTTGCCACCCTCCAGGGCCGGATAATCCCACGCCTGGATCTCACCAAAAACATACCGCTTCGCCTGGAAAGAATCAAAAACCATAAAAAGCACGGCTGTGCTGGGAAGTCCGCGGATGTTTCGACGCCCATGATTTTCCATAACTTCCATAAATTGAAGCATTGTCTCATGACTTTTTTTTGACGATCCATCCCCCAAACGCACCTCCGCCCGCCCCACCTGAGAATTGGCAGTCGAGCGATCTCCGTCTGCTTTCCCCTGGAAACTATCCCCTTTTCCGGATTCTTCGAAAGACATGACTCCTTGCCGAAGATCAGAATCCATCGGCTGGATCAACTCGGCCGCAGGGACCCCCTCCCTAAAATACTTTTCGAGATCGAACTGGTAGACTCTTGATAAGTATTTGCGGGGAAATTTTGATTTTTCCAAAAACTGTTTGATCTCGGAAAGCTGCTTTGTCCCTCCTAAAATAAGCGTGGGCCGGGTACCCTTCCGGTATCCCAAAACCGGAAGACCCATTCTCCGGAAGACATGATCCCGCAACTTGACATAAAAAGGAAACCTCTCGGAAAAATCTTCCCTCTGAATAAAACCCACCAGCGGATTTTCTGTTTCTTTCCCGTCCTTGACGTATTTTTGTTTCGTGTGTTTTTCCCGGGCTCTTCGTATCTTGAATTTCCGGTAGTTGTAGGCGCTTTCCAGGCCAAACTGATATTGGCAAATCGCATTGGAAATGTTGATGATCTTTTCTTCAGAGGGTTCTATTTTTTTTCCGTCCACATCCGGATAGCGGACGAGAGCTCTTTCTACCTGGATTGAAATGTCATAAAGTTCCTTTAATACCAAAGGCGTGTTGATGCCGAGTTCGGGATTGGCAAAAAGAATAGGGGAGAAATTGCCGGGGCCCCACGGAAGAAAATTGACGATCAGTCCTTTTTTGCTCAATTGGAAAACCTGGGGCCAAATGAGTTTGAAGACCGGATAAATCAAAAAAAGCCTTACCAGACCACCTTCGATAAAAAGAAGCGCTCCCGCCGTAAAAACTACCCCTGCTTTAAGCAGCCAGAATCCCGCAACGCTTCCAAACCAAAGGGCGCCAAGAACGGTACCCGCCTTGACCACAGGATGCGTAAAGAAAACATCGGCCGCCCAATTGGTGACGATCATGGCCGCGACGCCTATCCTCTGCCATAGAGAAAGTTTTCCAAGACCCATGAGATTGAGCAGGGATGTTATTCTCTGATAACGCTTCACGGCAGGCGTCACGGTAATGTCGTGAAGTTTCTGCCATGTGAGCCAGGGTTGACCGCCCCGCAATTCTCCGCCTGAGGCGGATTCGTCCTTGAGGGGAATCCGCTGATGGACGGATTCGCCTTTGGCGAACGCCCTCTTTTCACCCTCGGCCACACCCGGTGTGGCCAGGGTCGGATCCGCACGTAATTCCGAGCGGGCTTGGGCATCTCCTTCCGGAAGACCGAGCGGAGGAAAGAGAGGCATTATGCGCTCTTCGGACTGAGGGCCCTCTTCCAGCAGCCCTCCTTCTTCCCGGTCTTTTTCAGGAGTCCATTCTTTGCCCTTCTTGAAGACCAGCTCATAATCGACCCCGCCATCTTTTAAGATATAATCCAGAAATCCATAGGTGTCGGCGTCTTGCCCAACATCAAGATCATGTTTGGAATATTGCAAATACGGGATATTTTCAAACCCCCGCGTGCCCTTGAGATGTTTTTCAAACACTTGATACGCATTCGTGCCGAAAGTGCGGAAAAAGATCTCACGGAGGGATTCCTGAGCGGCCTTGAGCCTGTTGGAAGATTCGTAGAGCTCCTGTCCAAAAGCGCGCAGAATTTCCTTCTTAACTTTTTCCTCCGGAAGAAAGGTTTTAAGAAGTTGCGTGTAAGCCTGATAAAATTCATTTCGGTTCTGGGTGTCAACAAACGTCCGAGTTAGGGTCTCAAGGGCCTGCGTCTGATCAAAGTGGTGAAATTTCTCCACTCTTTCAATTTTATTTCCTATTTTCAAAGTAACGTCCTGACCCAGGAGAAAAGCCTCAAAGATCTCCCGCAGCGAAGCAATGCTCGGAGTTTCGTCGGCAGGAGCTTTGACGATCTCCCGGATAAGGGCAGCTACGTTCTCATCCGTAAGAGGATGCGTCCGGCCAAGAATGGCCAGATAGTTGGTCGAAAGGAAATCAGGATCGGCGTTGTCCATGACATTCAAGAAAACATTCCATTGAAAGACACCCTGCATCCCGTGAGAATACATCCGCAGGTCCCGCGTATGCTGATCGAGTATTTTCTGTCTTTCTTCCGGGGTTTTAAGATGAAGGAAATTGCCCGAGTCTTTGTTCCAGTTATGTTTAGCCAAAGTATAGTGATAAAGCTCCGGCAAGGAACGGTAAAGGAAAAGGGCCTTCAGATTCTGAAGTTTGATATAGGCGTTCTCATTCGTCGAGGCGGCCGTTTTAAGCGACGCATATTCTTTACCCAAAAGAACGGCGCTCATCAGGTCCGCTAGAAGGATTTTAAAAAGGACGGGTTCGATCTGG
>MHFU01000056.1:11033-45458 GCA_001804345.1 Omnitrophica bacterium RIFOXYB12_FULL_50_7 | reverse complement strand
CGGATTGGGAACAACGCGGACCTCGATATCATATTCCTGGATATAGTTACGAATATGCCGGACAACCTGTTGCGGCATGGTATCGAGGACTTCCTCGGTAAGCGCCTGGATCTCTTGTCCTGCCCGCACCTCCGCCCGCGCGCCCTGGGGAGGAACAATTTCTATAAAACCTCCGGCAACAACCTTCCCTTCTTTTTGAGCTTTTATTTCCTTTTCCGCGATCTCATTTTCGGAAAGAGGTCTTTTCTGAGAGGGGGAAGTCAACTGGAATGCGGTTTCCGGGATCTGGATGAGCCAGACGTTCGAGTAAGCATACTCCGCAGAAAGAACAATGGACCCTGTAAGAGAAACGGATCTTAACCATCCTTTGGCATGAAGAGATTGAATGATTTTACCGACGGTTCCTTCCTGATTTGTGTGAATAGCAGCATCGGTAGGGATAACGGCGCCTTCAAGGCCTGCCTCTTCGGCCGACCGCTGGGCATATTCTAAAATGGCCAACATTGCTTTTTCATTACTAATGCCGATCTCCCCCTGAAAAAGATTATTCCCCGGAAGCGCCATGACCGACCACCCCTGAGGAGAGGTTTTGGGAGCGGCGCCCTTGATGTGGACTTTGGCCAACTGGACCTGACTTGCGCCTAAGACGCGGCCCTCGGTATCTTTAAGTGCTATTTTTCCGAAATGATAACGTCGGTCCGAAACTTGTCTGTCTCTTTCAACCCAGGTACAGACCCCTGTCATCATAAAACTCATCAGATGCAACAGGTCATCAAAAAAACCAACACGGAATTCTGTCTCGGAAGCTGTTTCGGTCCGCTTGTATCGGGGAATCTCTTCGCTGGTCGCCTGAATATCCTCGCTAAAAAGAGTGAGATACTGCTGGGCGACACGATCAGCGAGAATAACGAGTTTACGGTCCTCGTCCGATTGACCATTTATCTGCTTTTGTACGGCTTGATAACTCCCGCCTAGAGCAGAAGCGATCAAGCTGCCAAAAGAGTCAAGCTCTTCGAAACTAAGAGGTTTTTTTGCCTTGTCAAGCGCGTGACGCGTAACCGCTTCCAGGGCTTTGGTTTTGGTTTTTTCAAAAAAGTCTTTCATGAAAGATTCGTTGCCAAGGTCCTCTGAGGAAACCTGAGAAAGCCGGCTTTGGAATTCCCTCGCCAGTCTTTGTTCTCTGTCGCCCGGGGCAAGTGAAGGATTCGTCAGAATGTCATAAAGTTCACTCGTTCTCGGAAGGAAGCGCTTGGGGTCCTGGAGACGAATCATCTGGTAGCGATCCAACCTCATCTCCTGCTTCAGGGTTTCAAGAGGAGGCCCTTTAAGTGAAAGAATTTTCTGACGGACAAGCTCTTTCGCGGCCGGGGGCTGGTCATGTTTCCAGGTGTCCCGAAAAAAAGAAGTCCACTGATTCAACCATCCTAAGAGCTCGGCATCAGAGTTTGGTATTTGGGAATAGGGTCGGGGATCAAGCTTCGCCGTTCGAAAAGACCATTGAAGGACAGCGCGCTTTTTCTCAAGATCTGGGAGAGTCGAATACTCGGAAGTACCCATAAGACCGATCAGCTCTTCAAAAGTTCTGAGAGGAGTCTGGGTATAGCTCTGAAGCCGGCGGTGAAGTTCATCGCGATGGTTTGCCTCGTCTTTGGAGGCGGTTTCAGGCGGGATTTCATAAGACACACTGCCACGGGTTCCGGTAATGGAATAAAGAGACCGGAGAGCAGGAGGGACTTCTTCTTTCCAGCCCCGTCTTTCGTTTAAAGCGGACTGGATCTCCAGATATTTCCCCTCGTAATCCCGGCTCGAGAGATTGGCGATAGGAATATATTTGGCAAGAAGGGCGAGTTCGCCCGCAGATGAGACGCTGTATTTTCTCCTGAATGCGGGAGTAAGACCCGCGAAAGAACCCCAGGCAATTGAAACGCCGAGTTCCCTGGTAACGTCTTTATGAAATTGGGTAATAACGGCAGGCTTGTTTTCGTTTTGGATAAAAAAATTAAAGAGCTCGGGAGTCAGGGCCTTGAAACCTGCGGCGTGGTAACGGCTAATATCTCCGTAGAACTTATTCCAGTCCTTTTCGGTCCACCTTTCAAAGGAAGTAGCACGCAAGAGTTCCAGCATAGCGGAAATCTCCTGGGGAGCGAGGCGCCCTCTTTTCTCCGCGACATCCAGAATAATTCTGTAGAAGGAGCTGAATTGACCGGCAAGAATTAATTTCTTGGTAACATCCACGTAGCCGCCAATGATATCCGACGGCTCCCCCAACAGCCGGAGAATACGGGTCAGTGGATTATTAAAGGGAAGGACTTTTCTTAAATCTTCAAAACGGCTGAGGGGATAACCGGTGACCGTGAGCGCCTGTAAAACCATTCCCAGATTATCATGAACAATATGATGGAAAGATTGAATCGCTTTCCATTCTTCCGCGGAGTGATGCCGCTCCAGGTGTTTGAATAATATTGGACCCCCGGCAATACTGTCCTTAGCAATGAGACGGATGGAATCAATATAAGCCCGTGGATCTTTGGCCTCCAAATACTCGACCGCGATCGGCTCGTAACTCGGGAACTGCTCCTGAAGCCAAAGTTCATATCTCTCGTAATCTTCGTCCGAAAATTTACCTTGCCGGATCTCCGCCGCTGTTACAGCACCCAAGGCAATGAGCAGGGCTTGCTGAATACGCGGGTCGGTATCTTTGGGCTTCCTTTGAAAAAGAGACAAGTCGGGAGTTTGACCTTGATCGATACGGCTGGCACTGACAGCGCCGAAGGCGATAAGGGCGGTAGCCCGAACATCTCCGCTGAAATCAGAAAGGGCTTTATTAAGAGGAGATAGATCAGGATTTTGGCCTCGCCTAATAGAAGCGGCGGCAATGGCATCAAAAGCGATAAGAGCTGTCGTGTAAACGCTTTCATCTGGATCGTTTTCAACATTATTAAAGGGAGAAAGGTCAGGAAGAGTCTGCCCCTGGTTAATGCAGCGAATGGCGACAGTGCTGAAAGCTGTGAAAGCGGCTTTGCGAACATCAGGATTAGTGTCAGCAAAGGCCTTATGAAAAAGAGACAATTCAGGGATCCGGTATTGATGCTTGATCGAAGCTGCCGCAACAGCGCCGAAAGCAGTAACGGCCGCCGTTCGAACCCTTGAGTTGGAATCATTAAAAGCTGTATCAAAAGAAGATAGATTGGGGATTGGGCCTCGTTTGCCGAGAGCCGTGTCAACATCGCCTAAAGCCGTGACAGCGGCTTGGCGAACTTCCGAATCAGGATCTTTGAGAACTGTATTAAAGAAAGAAAATTGAGGAGGTTTACCCTGGTCAATACGGGCGCAGGTAATAGTACCAAAAGCCGTAACAGCGGCCTGGCGAATACGCGGATCATGGTCGGTAAGTCTCCCTATAAAAAAAACAAGGCTGGAAATCCTGCCATGTCTGATCAAAGCGGCCGCGATGTTCCCAAGGGCAATAATAATCGCTTGAGAAATGGGTGTCGCTTTATCGAAAAGTGCTAAATCAAAGAGAGAGGGCTCGGAGGGTTGCCCATAATCCGTGAAGGAATTTGTAACCGTGCGCGCAACAGCTTTAGCGGCTTCGACAGCATCCAGGTAAGGATCGGGGAGTTTGATTCTTTTCTGGTCAATGAGAGTGGCGGTAATCATGCTAAAGGCGATAAGGCCATCGGCGCGAACATAAGGATCCGTATCAAGTAATGCATTTTTCAAAAAAGAAAGATTGGGTTTTTTACTTTTTTTGAACAAGGCCGCCGCAAGAGAAACCGAGGCCTTAAAAGCGGCTTGGCGAATACGCGGATCACGGTCAGTAAGTTTCTTTTTAACAAAAACAAGGTCGGGGGTTTGGCCTTGTTCGATGAGAGTGATCGCAAGATCAATGGACGCGGCAAAATCCGCCAGGCGGTTACGGATACTAAAATCGTCGGTTGTTTCAAAAACTCTGTTCTTCAATGGAAGCCGGCGCCCTTGATCGGCCAAGGCGGCAAGAATCGTACTGCGCATAGTAAAAGCGGTTTGACGAATAGCGCTATTGGGACGCTTAGCCGCATTTTCTAAATTTAAAAGATATTTAAGAATTTCTTTTGAGAGGCGCGAATCGCCTTCTGCTTTCGGCGAAATGGCAGCCCCCGCCACTGACTCCTGGGCGGGCAGGCGCAATTCCGAGCGCGGGACAAGCGGGACGGAATAAAGAATAGGTTTCACTTCCGTTTTATGGTCCTTAATGATCCTCAGCCGTTCCGGTTCGCGGTCAATGATGACTTTTATAAATTGATCGCGATATTCACCCGGCAACAAATCTTGAATTCTTGCCCATGTCACACACCCCAAAATACCAAAGAATTGCTCTGGTTCCGGTAAAGGTTTCATCTGCTGGCTCAGCAACCGGATCTCTTCTAGAATTTCCTTTACCTGCTCGGCTGATAAATTTCTCAGCACTGAGTTGCTCGCTTTCGAAAACAATTCGGGATCATACTGCTTCGGGCTGGCAAAAAGCGGCTTCATGACCATCAGAAGTAGTTGATGAAGAGCATCTTTGAGAAGCGTTTCTTTCTCGGATTCGCTGAAGTCCTCGGCCAACCGTTTTTCTCTCCACCGCGTTAACCCGATCCTTTCCACATCCGCCATGGAATATTCCCAAGCATGTTCCACCAAATAGAGCTGCTGCAAAGAAAGCGCCCCGATCAACTGAGGGAAAAGATGTTCGAGTAAAAAGAAATGTTGCGTCCCTCTTGGAAAAACATGAACATCCTGGTCCTGTCGGGGATCTTTTAACAACGGCAGGATTTTTTCCCGGATATAGTTCATTTCCCGAATTTCCTGTGACTCGTACTTGGCCTGCATGGATCGCTTGATCAACGAAAAATAGGCCACAAAGACCTGGCTCTCGTCCACTTCGAATAGTAGCGCCTTGACGGCCTGTTCTCTGAGCAGTTCATATTCCATCTGGAGAAGCGTCGGCTCAAGATGAACCGTTTCATTAACAAAAACTATTTTCTTTCCCAACGCTTCATTCGTTATTAATCTTTCAAGGAGCTCCCGGTCAAATTCTAAAGTAGCACCTGAGATAGTTTTGTTTTCCAAGGGGTATTCGCTAGGCCATTCCCCGTTGGCTTGTTCCACACACTGGGCAACGATTCGTTCGATTTTTTTTCTCTTTCCTCCATCGTTAAAATCTTCAGCGCGTAGATTCATTATCCATTTAAAATCACCCTCGGAAATCTCTCCTCTTTCAAACAACACTTGGACTCTTTTTCTAACTTCTAAAAGAGAAAAGCCATTTTCCCGAACGACCCGGATACGGAAAATATCGGCTCCTTGTTTTTCTTTCGCTATCCGTTCGATAAAAGAAGCTAATCGCTCACCGGCTTTTTCCCCGGAATGAAGATCGAACCAAAAGTAGGAGTTCTGTAAAGCGGACAACGGGATAAGTTTTTCAAGAGAAATTTCTCGTAAGGATTCCGGAGTGAAAAAAGGTACGGGATCAACTTTTTCAGCAGATGAAGACTCCGTGCTTTGAGGCGGTGCTCGTTCGGTTTTGGAAACTAAACCGATCGGTGCGGGTTTTTTCTCGCCAGATTCAAGGGGTGTGTTTAAAAATCTTTCTGCAACCAGAAAAAGACCTCCGGCTGCCAGAAGTCCGAAGAAAGAATATAAAGAAAGTGCCTTTTGGGATTTCCTTTGCGTCACAGCTTTTGCCCTCCGTTTTCCGCCCCCCTTCTTGGGGCGACGCACCTCCGCACGCACGGTGGCTTTGCCACTCTCAGTGCGGAAATTTGAAAAACGAATTTCCGAACGGCCTTCACCCTTCCTAAGACCCGGTCCTAGGACCGGGTCTTTGTCGGGTGAGCGAATTTCGCGACCGGTTTCAGTCGACGGTTGAGCGGTTATATGGGCTTGGGCTAATCGAATAAACCGCTCGAACCTTTCCTTGCTGGTGAACCCTCGCTCCGCCATAGAAATGCTGGACTGTGGATTTTTCATGTCCGGATTGATCATGTTTCCAAATCGCGCCTGGGTCAAACCCGGGAAATGCTGTTCCCGTATTGTTTTTAACCGTCTTCCGGCTTCCAGCGCTTCCGGATCGGGATCTTTGGGCAACGCTTTTTTCCGTTTAAGTTTCAAGAGCAAAGTTTTAACCTGGGAAGCGATCATTTCTCCTCGTTCCGCGGCAAGAAGCGTTTCTGCCGGGATTTTTAGCAGGGCAGCCAGCTCCTGCCGACTCAATCCTTTTTCTTCCCGGATACGGATTAATTCTTGAACTTTTTCAGAAGACGGAACCAACCGCCTTGCTTTTAGTAATAGCTCCTCCATTCTCTTGAAAGATAGCTCTCCGGGCTCCAAAAGCCCAAGAAGCTCCCGGAACCGCTCCGGAGAAAGCTTCAGACGCTCCCGAATGGATCGAAATTCCCTGATTTGTTCCGGTGTTGCCGGCATCTGCGCCTGTTGCAATTTATCCCTGAGAATCTCTTTCGCCCTCTGGATAAGCACTGCCGCCCAACGAGCAGATTCTTTTCCGGCTTTTATCCTAGAGAGAGTCGCCTCATGCGTTCTGATTGCATTCGCAAATGCCCGCTGAGTCATGTCCGCCTGTTCCTGCAACTGCCGCAATGTCTGGATCTGTTCGAGGGTTGGCGGATTCGTCCAACGCGTTGTGGCGAGTGAAGTGCCCGTTGCTCTATCTTCTTCCCGCAATTCCGCCCGCTTTTTTGCTTCACCATCGTCATCCCATGAGGGACTCGTTGAAATTTCTTTCACTCTGCGGCCGATGTCCCGGATTTTTTCGGGATTTGTTTGGTACAAAATCTCTTCCCTCAAAAAGAGGGCTTCCCGGAACGCGGGCGAGGTTTTAATTTTACCTGCATAGGCGTTCGCTAATATCAGCGAAACTGTTTTTACAAATTCTGGCAAAATCTCGTCAAAGGCCTTTAAACTCGCGTCCGTAAGCTTCTCTATTTTGCTGTAGCGGGCACGCACCACACGGTAAAACAAAAGCTCGAGGCCGTTGGTTGGTAAGCAGTTTTCGTATGTGGTGTTATTGATAATTGTCTGGAGATATCGATGCAAAACGGGAAAGTCTTTTTTGTGGAGGCGGAAAAAATCAACAAGGTTTTCTTGATAAATATGCAGAAGGGATTGCGAACGGAAAAGCTGCCTCTGAAAGTCGCTATAGTCCCCAAAAATAACGTCCCTCATCTGAGGCCCGATCAGCTTGCGCTCGTTGTCAGGTATTCCATTAAACAACTCTGTGACCGCTGTCTCGCCTGATTTTGAGGGGGCCCCTGTCTGACCGACAGGCCGGCGCAATTCGGAACGCTCATCGTTATCATCGTCTTCATCGCCCCAATCACCAAAAAAAATCCGGTCTTCGTCGGATTCGTCCACCTGAGAACTCTTCCCCAAATCTAATTGCCATTCGTTTATCTCCCCTGGGGGAAGTTCAAACCCAAACTTTTGAGCTATTTTGGCAACCCGGCTCTCCATTTGGCCGTCAATCTCTACTGGGACGGAGGCATCCGTCAGTTTAATCACGCGAACTCCTTCCCTTTCCTTAAGCCAATCCAGCGCCTTTTCAAAAAGGTTTGTTCCGAGTCCTTGATCTTCATACTCGGGATGCACGGCAAACTCGCCCACCCATCCTTCACCCTTTCTTTTCTCCCAGGAAGAAAAATCCGTCGCCGTGACGTAGCCCACAATTTTTTCTTTATCATTGGCAAGATAAATCATGGTCGGATCCGTGTGAACTCCATAGGCGATATTGTAAAAAACTTCCTTCCATTTGGCTTTCTCAAGTCCCAAGGCAATCCTGGGAACAAAATATTTGTCTCTAAACTTTAGAAGCTCCTCAACATCATCGGGAAAAAGTTTTTCTATTTCAATATTGTCCCGCCTCTCTTCCGAGCGAGGATGGGAACCGCTTTCAACCGCGTAGGTTGAAAGTGGTTGCGCGATATTGTTTCTTGCTTCCGAACGGCTGGACTTTTTTTCGGTAGTCGTTGCACCACTCGATGGAAAAGAATCCGGGACATCCTTTTGCTCTTGAATGCGAAGAGGTTTTTGGATGTTCTTTTCGTGAAAATTTTGTACTTTTAGAAAAATGTAATAAGCGAGAGCGGTTATCGCCACGACTGCAGGAGTGATGTAATAACGGTAGCGATGCATCCAGCCAATCGTTTTCCAAAATACCCGCTGGGCCGGCCTTGAAATTTTATGTTTAACAAATTTTTCGATGCCGGTGATAAATTCTTCGAAATCCTTCGAACGCAGTTCCGCCCTTGCCTCGGAGCGAACTTTAGAGTCTTCTGGTTGGGAGATTGGTAATAGAAGGTTTTCTTTTTGGTAAAAGCTCTCGGAAAGTGATCGCAATTCTTCCGGAAAACGTGGCACCCCTTTCACGGCAAAGTGCGGCCCTGCTGCGACTTTGATAATTCCTATGGTTTTTCCTTCAATTTTCACAATGCCTCTCTCGGTGATTTCCAGCCAAGCTCCAGGCCTTAAAGCTTTCGGGAAGGTCACCACTACCGAGCTTTCTTTCAATCCGTCTTCACGAGCGTACTGCTTGAGCCTTTCTACATTGTCCTCCACCCCATCCACTCGATACTGCCCGCCCGGCTCCGGAAGCCGTGAAAGCCGTACATAAGCCGTAATCTCCATGGTCGCAAGATCGGCGATTCCTATTTCACCTAACACTGCTTCCGAATAAAGCCCCTCGCCGGTTGCAGGGTCTTCGACCTTTTCCATATCCTGCCAAACCTCTGCTTCCGTCATTCCATGAGGGTGACGGCAAAACTGACCGGCAAAATATTTCCGAAAAAGCGGAATGTTAATCGCCTTGTCGCTTTGGATGTAGATTTCCCGTATGCCATTGGCCATGGCAAAATGGCTCAACCAAAATAAAAAAGTGGAAGAGATTCCTTTCCCTCTGTTTCTGAACCATTTTCCGGAAGGATCATCTATCTTACCGATGGGAAAATAAGCCGATATCCTGATCTTTTGGTCCTCAACATAAAACACTCCAACGCCGAATTGTTCTTTCAGAGCCGGATCCCATACTTCTGCAATGACATGTTGTTTTTTTTCATCTGTACTTTCCGTTTCAGAGCTCCATCGGATCACAATCTCTCTCGGCTCCTTACCCATAACATTCGGCACACGCATCTCGGAACGCTTCTCCCCCTTGTCCACACCCGGTGTGTCCAGGGTGGAAAGCCGGGTCTTAGAAATGGTACCAGGCATCAAGGGGACAGGTTGATCGGTACGCGCTTCCGAACGAGCTAATAATAGAGAAACCATCGGTGTACCAACGCCTCCTGCCATGGCGAAACCTTGACTTCCTAAAAGAGACGGGATATCATCCGGGACAGAAAGAGGTGAAAAAATGCGCAAGAAAAATTTCATGGTCATCATTGAAAAAGACGAAGACGGTGTCTTTGTGGGATCGTGCCCCAGTCTGCGGGGATGCCACACGCAGGCAAAATCCCTTACCACTCTTATCCCCCGCATGAAAGAGGCCATCCAGTTATGTCTTGAAGTCGAGGGGTCTTCCTTCAAGCCCATGGATTTTGTCGGACTCCAGGAGATCGAAGTCAACTGATGGCCCGCCTCATTCCTCTCCGCTCTTCCGAAGTCATCCGCATTCTTACCCGCCTCGGTTTTGAACGCCTCCGCCAGAAAGGCAGTCATATTTATTTTCGCCATCCCGACGGCCGCGCGACGGTAGTTCCTTTTCACAAAGGCGAAGATCTCGGAAAAGGGCTTTTGAATTCTATTCTCAAGGACATCGAGACGTCCTGGGAAGATTTCCTCTCCGCCCGTTAAAAATTCCTTATGAAAATATCGTTCGATCGGGAAGCGGATGCGTTGTACATCCAGTTCCAGACGGGCAAGATCAAACACGCCCGCAAGGTGTCCGACGGCATTATGATGGATATCGCCAAGAACGGCCGGGTGTTCGGCATCGAGATCCTTGACGCCAGCCGCCGTATCCCCCGCCGCCAACTTACGAGCGTCCTTCTCAATATCCCCACCGGCAAAACCCCTTAGACTCCCTCCCCTCGTTTCCGAGCGGGCTTCCGTCCTGACCCCTCCCGTGAGGACGCTATCCGGTTGTTGTGTTTGTTGGAAATCTAATTGCTGCTGTTTTGCTAAAGTGACGGTAAGTTCTGTTGGATTGTTTAATTTTTCATAATCATCGCCCGTTAGCTCATAAAACCATCCGACCAGCCTGTGTTTTTCTCTATCATAAGCCCATATAATCTCAGGGATTGCTCTATGGAATTTTTTTGATATCTTTGCGATCCCCCGTTCATCAGCATCGCTGGGAGCAAGTATTTGCGGAAGACTTCTCTCTTCAGTCAAGGGAGAGGCCCATGGATGTGAGTGATAACAAAATACAGGCTTCGCACCTTCTTCCAAAAATACTTTGTCGTCAGCATAGTCCAAAATAGTCCCGCCACGGCTGACGCCCGAGACGAAGACTTTGCCTTTTTTATCAATGGTCAAGATCGAAATATCATCAGCCTCTTTAAGAAGAACGATTTTTTCTTTCCCTTGTCTGCGAAGAGCCATGCCCCCCGCCTCGGCTGAATGAAGCAACTCTTTAAACGTCTGAGTAAGGGGAACTCCTGTTTGCCCTGCGATAAAGGGAATAATATCTAGTGTTTGCGAGCCATCTTCTTTACGGCCAATGACTTTCATTGCCTCCAAATGATCCGGGTCAAAACTTAGCTTGCGTCTTATGGGATCTTTCTCCTTGATATAGATAGACAAACGCTTTCTTGCTATATCAATATCCGCTTGAGCGAAGGGAGGTTTTTTTTCTTGTTCCAAATAATCCTTCGTATCTTCATAGAAACCTAGTGTTAATACCTCGGTCGTGATCGAGCGATTGACTAACCGCTCATAAACATCTTCTATCATGGCATGGTAGGCCTCACGAAGGTCCTGCGGGGCCACGCCAAATTTGTGTTGGAGCCATTCAAGATTGTTGTAGTTTTCAGGATGATAAATTCGGCTGTGCGTTCCGGGCGAGAACGCGTCATATCGTCGTTCCGTATCAAAACAATAAATAACTTGAGGGAGAAAATGAAGCGTGAAAATATATGTTAGAGCTAAAAATAAAAATTCGATTGAAGATAAAAATGGCACGCAGAAAAGAAAGCTTACATTATCAGAAACAGCATTTGCAAAATACATAGCCGCAGAAAATAAAATGGCTGCGCCCCCTGCCCACAAGGTGCTTTTTTCCATAGTTTTTCGAGGATTTTTTCCGAAATGAAGATTGAGCGCTTTTAGATCTTTGTATCCTGCGCGTGGCAGCTTACGATAGCGCACACTCTTGGGCCCTTGTTTTTGACTGATTTGGACATTCCACCCATATAAATGAAAATTTCGACTGAGATCAAAATGTCTTATCCAGTTGAAATGGAGGGGCAATTTCAGAGACCATCGAGCTCTTTGCCTTTGGCGCGGATCACCAGAATGTGCATTCCGATGATAATAATTGCTTAAGCATTGATTCCAGGCTTCCTGAATCGCTTGAATAGCTTTAAGCAATGGCGCTGCGAAGGGTTCCAAAAGGGTCCACTTTAAAATGGTTCTGATGCGTTCAAACCAAGTGCCGTCGTTTCCCTTTTGCGCCGCGAATATAAAAAAGTCATTTTGGAAAGGTTGCGTTTTCACACCTCGCGCTTGCCAATTAGAATCATCATCCTCAAGAAAAGGACAAATACTGTAATGAATCACATCATTCAGAAACGAATGGTAATATCGATCATCCGTAACCATATGCCCACCCTCCCGCAGCGCAGGCAAAATGCGCCTCAGAAAATAGCGGTACGCTTCGCTCAGAGTTCCAGGCGCCCACTGAAGATAAACGTCTATTTTCTCTTTAAGCGCTTGTTCTAAAAGCGGCGGGTAGTTTCCTTGCTCAATATCATGATCAAAGAACGTAAATTCATATTCCCGCTCTTTGCGATTGTGATAAGCCCATTGAAAGCGAATCCTTACAGCGAGTTTGCCGTCATTAGCTCCAGCATCATCAAAGATTTGAATGCTGGATTTCTCAACTTGCATTGCTTGTAATTCCATAAGAATGGCAGTTTCAGCATCCTTAATAACGCCTTCGTATAGCGGTGCCCTGCCTGTACGGAATTTGTGATCTCGATACTCTTCCAGCTCAATAGGTTTTTCCCAATCCGTTGCCGTGAGGCGATCCCGCAATCGATCAGCTTTAAGAAATCCCAGACGATGCCCCACAAAGAAAGCTTTCGTCGCGTTGCTCATGAGTAAAACTTTCGAAATATCAACATTAGGACCCGCAACAAGCGCCGCAAGTTCTTTGTCATTGGGATTGATGACGTCCTTCTGGGCCATATCGTGACCGACTAAAGCAGGATGAATCAGCTGTGCTTGTACCGGCCGCGCATCTAAATCATGCTTGGCAATGTATCGTTGATATTTTTTTGCAAGTGGCGGAAATCCCAATCGAACTTCAGACCGCACCTCCGCGCGGGCGCTCTCGTTTGACCCTACAAATCCCGGGTGTTTGTAGGGTGCAATCTGGTGCTCGTCCGACAGGGCGTGGTCCATTTTCAAAATAAAATTCGCCCGGGTTTCGGAACGGAATGGCGCGCCGGTTTCGGCGAGATGGTCCATCACGGGCGCGTAATCCATTGCAACAGCACGCTGCGGGCAGGTGCTTTCGCGGGCGATGCTTTGTCGTGAATCGCTACCGCTCTTCCCGCCAGACTGGAGACTAGAGACTGGAGACTGGAGACTTTTCCCCCTCACCCCTTCCCTCTCCCGCGGGGAGAGGAGGCTTTTGGTCTTTAGTCTATAGTCTCTGGTCTGTCCCAACTTTTGATTTCTTTTAATGAATGGTAGTCGGGGCTGCCCCAATTTCCGATTCGCTTCAATTGATTGGAATTGGGACTGTGGTCTTTTCGAAAAGCCCGAAGGCGTTTCGAAAGCGTGTTTTCCACCGCTCATCAGCATCTGATAATAATCCTCATGCCGCTTGCTCGGTGAGGTAATGGATGGGGAAAGGATGACGTACGAGATTCCTTTTTCTTTCAGGATCTTTTTGATGGCTTCTTTGTGGAAACCCCCAAAAACCAAAATGGAAGCATTAAGGTTTAGGGGATAGGGTTTAGGAGGCAGATCTTCACTGTTTTTGTTTTTCCTATACCCTATACCCTCTACGCTATCCCCTAAAATTTTCCCGAGAGCCTCGTCACGTTTCTTCGCGAGCTCATAAAAATTGATCGAATCCGTAATGAGATCTTCCCAGGAGCGGAACAGCACGATCGACCGACCCGTTTCACGGGCAATGAATTGAGCGAGATCTTCTGTCTTGAGGTTTTCAAGTGATTCCTTGAGTGCCGCATATTCCTCAGCACTCAATTGGATCGCGTTGAGTTTTTCGAGAAGTAGGACGCTTTGATAATACCCGTAAGTTTTCCGGTCGCTATCCCCGGGAAGTCCTTTTCCGACCACCTCTTCCTCGAGCTGGCGAATCTCGCTCATCAGCTTCACAAGATCGATCTGTTTGATTTTTTTTTCATCGCCGGAAAAGAGGGCCCCGATCCCGGGGAACGGGGAACGGGGAACGCTGAACGTTTTCGTTGCCCGTTTCCCGTTTCCCGTTTCCCACAGCAAATAAGTTCTGCGTAAATATTCCATCAGCGGTAATTGGCCATTCTGATAACGTCTCTGCAACTCCATCCACCGTTTGATTTCTTTCGGAAAATTCCGGTCCATGATCCTTTGAAGTTCTTTGCGGATCCGCTGGATGTCCTTGGTAATATCCCCGCGTTTCTTGGCGCTTTGTTCGTAGGCCCGGATGTTTTCGAGATGGAGTGCGATCGAGTCCGCACCGATTAATTGCCAATCAGGGTTTAGGGGATAGGGTTTAAGGGATAGGTCTTCACTGTTTTTGTTTTTCCTATACCCTATACCCTGTACCCTATCCGCTAGTCGGTTAATGTGCGCATACTCAGCACCGCTGACGCGGAGTTTGTCCATGAGGTAATAGGAGAGTTTTTCTTTAAGCGTCGTGTCTTGGATGTTTCCAAAGAGTTGGTCAGAGGGGACCGGGCCTTCATAGCCTTCCTCATAGACTGTCCGCACGCCTTTCTGCTCCGTAAGATACTTGACCATCCCAGCAATATTTTCCTGGGCTTCGAGGGAGTCGTGCGCGTCTTGAATGTACACGACCATGGGGTCGTGCCGGGAAACGGTGAACGGGAAACGGGTGCCACGCCTGTTTTTTTGTTCCACACGATAAGTTTCAACAACGGTTCCAAGAGACGAGGGCATAGAAAGCGAGAGAATATCTTTCGATCCGAATACGTTCCCCGTTCCACGTTCCCCGAGCCACGCTTCCTGACCAGGCATAGCCATCGCATTCGTTGTCAGAAAACAAACAGCGATGATCAGGCTGATGGTTCGCTTGAAACTAGAAATCTCCCTCATTTTTTCTTTATGGTTCCTTTTTTTGTTTCTGGGCGTTTGCTTCCTCATGATCCGAGCGGGAGAGAAGAATGGCTTGCTCTCAAACAACTATCTTTTGCAAAGCGTTAAATTGCAGTCTTGCTTCTTTTTAAATGAATATTTTTAGTTTTACAGAATAGAAACCTCTCCAAAACTAAAATCTCATAATTCCGAAAATATAACCTCCTTGTTGGACTTTTACAAGGGAGAAGGCTCATTTATAGGACGTATTTTAAATAAAACACGAGAAAACATTGACATTTTTACGAAATATGAATATATTATATGATAATAATGAATAAAAGGAGGCCTAACCGTGTTGAAAATAAACAAGAAAACAATCGTCTGGGGCGCCACACTATCGCTTCTCTGCTTCTTGGGATTTCAAATGCCGGCCCCGGCTGAATGGCAGAAGCCCCTTCAGCCGTCCATGACTGGCGGCGCCCTCACCTGCCTCGCTATCCATCCTCTCGATCCGACGAAATTTCTCCTCGCATCGGGACATAAAATTTTTGAAAACGGAAGGGGGAGTTTGTGGCAGCCTCTTTGGTCCCAAACCGACGCGGCCGCGCCGATCAAGCGACTCTTTTCTTTCGGTGTTCTGCCGGACATTGTTTTCGCGATCACGAGCCGAAGCGTTTTTATGGGAAACCTGAAAGACCGTTCCTGGCGCGTGGTCTACAAAGACACCCAAAAAAATCCTCTCGCTTTCGCGGTCCACCCCAAAGATCCCAACCGCTGGTTCCTGGGAACCCAAAAGGGCCTTTGGGAAACACAGAACGCCGGAGGTACCTGGGCTCCCTCCGCTATCTTCCACGCATCAGGTCCCATCCCCCTTTTGCTCTTCGACCATGACCGGATTTTCTTGGCGGATGAAAAAACTCTTTATTTCGCGCTGCCTGAGGGTTCCGCGCATCCTGTCCTCGATCTTTCAAAAACCAGCACGGAGACCCCTGCCACAGACAAGGAGAACTCGGAACCCCCCGAAGAATCGCTCTCTTTTGATCTGAAGATCCACGATCTGCTCGTCTCGAAACGCAACCCGCAGGAACTGTTCCTTGCAACCACAAACGGTGTCTTTCAAAGCCTCGACGGCGGGCATCGCTGGGAACCCCTTTCCAGAAGCGGTTTGCAAAGTCCTGTTATTTATCAACTCGCTTATTCAGAAAAAAAAGGGCTTCTTTATGCGGCAACCCCTCGCGGTGTTTATGCTTACGAGGCTCGTACGCAAAAATGGACGGGTCTCTTTGAAGGATTAGCCAAAGACCGCACGCAAGGCATTGCCGTGCTGAACGAAGAAAAACTGATTGCGATCACCGAAGAGGGTTTTGTGCAGTACCCCCTTGACGCGTTTGTGCCGGAAGCCGGCCCGAGTGTAACACTTTATCAACCCCCCGAAGAAACTCTCGCGCTTTTTAAAGAACTCCTCGCGCTTGAACCGTCGGCTCGAGAAGTTCACAAATGCGTCATTCAATACGCTGATGTCGCGAACGGCAAGATCCGCCGCTGGCATGCCGAATCAAGGCTCGCAGGATTTTTGCCGACCTTTTCGTTCGGTAAAAACCTGGATCGTAGCACCTCCATCAGCACTTACAGCGGCAAGTACATCACGGGACCTGAAGATGTGGGCAAAGGTTGGGACGCGGACGTCAGCTGGGACTTTGGCGACATGGTTTACAGTTCTGATCAAACCTCGATCGACTCACGCGAGAAACTCATGGTGGAGCTCCGCAATGACCTCCTCTCTGAAGCCACACGCATCTATTACGAGCGCCGGCGCCTTCAGATCGACCTCGTCTTCACGCCGCCCGTCTCCGAACAGGAGCACCTTGAAAATCTTTTGCGCATGGACGAACTCACATCTCTTTTAGACGCAATAACGGATGGGTTTTTTTCGAAAAGGCTGGAACGGATTTATGAGAAAAGGCCCTTGTTTAATAAGTTATGGTTTTATCAATCCTCGGATGAAGAAAACGGCGCAACGTTCAACGCACAACGCGCAACGAACTGAAAAAGGAGAAACAAAAGATGGAAAACAACACTTCAGGACAACGGGCAACGCCCAACACTCACCGCAACAACCCTTCTCCATACGATAAGCCCCGACGATGGAACGAAGAAAAGACGAGCTTCATCGAAAACCAACAAAAAAATCTGTCTCCCAAAGAAAGCGGCGCCGAAAAACAACATTTGTCGCAAAAAGTGGTAAAGTCGTTCCGAGATCTTGCAATATGGCAAAAGGGTATTTCTCTGGTAAAAATGATCTATCAAAAAACGAGCGCCTTTCCGAGGGAGGAGATTTATGGCCTTGTAGCGCAAATGAGACGGGCCGCTGTTTCAATTCCTTCGAACATCGCGGAAGGGTATCGCCGCAGGCACGCTAAGGAATTTCAGCAGTTCTTAAATATCGCCCTGGGTTCTTTGGGAGAACTCGAGACTCAAATCATTGTTTCGAGTGAGTTAAATTATTTTGCCAATGAAAACAAGTCTTTTTTGCTGGAAGAGGTCGACCATTTAACGCGGATGGTCATCAGTTTAAACAAAAAGGTAGACCGTTGAGCGTTGACCGTTGCGCGTTGCGCTACCGGGCGGACATTCTGTCCAACCGGAGCTGCCCGCACGCGGCATCAATGTCGCGGCCCACCGTCTGCCTGAGCGTCACGCGAAGGCCGCGCCTCTCAAGCTGGTCGCAAAAACGCTCTGTTGCTTCGGGTGTAGGCGCTTTGTGCGGGAATTCCGCGATCGGGTTATAAGGAATAACATTGATCTTGGCACGAAGGGGTTTTGCGATCATGGCAATTCCCTCAGCCTCTTCGTCGGAATCGTTCACGCCAGCGATTAGCGTGTATTCGAACGTGATCTCGCGCTTCAGGTCCTGATTGATCCTCCTCAAAGCACTCACAAGCTCCTTGAGAGGGTAACGTTGATTGATCGGAACAAGAGAGCTGCGAACTTCGTCGATCGAGGAATGGAGTGACACGGAAAGCCGGACGCGCCCGTCCACGGCTTTTACAAATTCCAGGATCTTCGGGGTAATCCCGGAGGTCGAGACCGTGACTCTTCGCGCTCCGAAAGCGAACCCCCAGGGCTCGATCAAGATACGGACCGCCTTGAGCGTGGCCTCATAATTATCGAGCGGTTCCCCCATCCCCATAAAAACAACATTCGTGATCTTTTTTCCTGTCATCCGACTGATTCTTGCGACCTGTTCGACGATCTCGCCGGCCGTGAGGTTGCGGGTGAACTTCCCCTGACCGCTCGCGCAAAACGCGCATTGAATCTTGCATCCCAGCTGCGTTGAAACGCACACGGTCTCCCGCCTCCCCTGAGGAATTGTCTCCTCGCCTTCCCGGGAATCGGGGGCGTCCTTTTGCGAGATCAAAACACTTTCAAGAAAATGTCCATCCGGGGTTTTGAAAAGAAACTTTGTCGGCCCTCCGGCCACCGCTTTTTTTTCCTCTCCGGGTTCAAGGGCGGTAAGGCGGATTTCTCCGGAAAGTTTTTGGAGGGCGTCTTTCGGGAGGTTCTTGATCTCGTCCCAGGCGAGGACATTCTTCTGGTAGATCCAATCCAGGATCTGGGCTGCGCGGTATTTGGGAAGGCCTTGGGCTATGACAAAAGTTTCTATTTCGTCGGAAGTTGAACCGTATAAAGCTTTCATGGGGGATTTTTTACTCAACGGTCAACGCGCAACGCCTTGTCTTTGCGTCGCATGATGCGTGTTGTTCGTTGCTCGTTGTGCGTCGCTAGATCCATTTCTTGAACTTCATCCAGACAAGCGTGACAAGGGAGGAGAGCACGCAAAGACCGATGGCGAACGGATAGCCCAGCGCCCATTCCAGCTCCGGAAAATGTTTGAAGTTCATGCCGTAAATGCTCGCGATAATGACGGGCGGCATGGTGACAGTCGCCAAAACGGTCAAATGTTTCAGGACTTCATTGAGCCGGAAAGAGGAATACGAAAAATAGACCTGCAGGATGTTGTTCAGGTTCTCGTGATATGCCTCGGCCATACCGTAGATCCTGAAAAGGTGATCGTAGACGTCGCGAAAATACATCAAATGTTCCGTCCGGATAAAAGCGCTGGAATCGCGCGTCAGAGAATAAAGAGTGTCCCTCTGAGGCCCCACGATCCGCCGCAGATGAAAAACGTCTTGTTTGACCTGAAGCAACGTCTTCAGAAAATCTTTCGTGGTGTGACGAAACATTTCTTTTTCAAGAGAGTCTATCTTCTCGTCATATTCATTCAGAACCGGAAGGTACCGGTCGACCAAATGATCCAGAAGGGAGTGCACGAGCAGGCCAGGACCGCTCCCCATCAACGCTGAGGTCTTTTTTTGCACAAGCTCGCGTACCTGGGTCACGCTCGCCAGAGGCTCCTTGTGGAAGGTAACGACGAAATTCTCACCGATAAATATATCAAGCTCTACGGTTCGAAGCTCTCTTTTCGAGCCTTTGTCGTGCATGGCGATCGCGTGAACGACCATAAAAAGATACTCGTCGTAGTCGTCGAGCTTGGGTTGAGATTGGTCGGTCATGCAGTCTTCGACCGCCAGAGGGTGAAAGTTGAAGATCTCGACTAAGGAATCGCTCTCAAATTCGCTGGGTTCCTCCAGATCAACCCAGAGAAGCCCCCCTTTTTCGCTCAACGCGGAAAGAAGCCGTGCCCGGGAAAGATTCGTTTCGATTTCTCCGCCTTTTTTATAAAAAAAACTTGTGATCATTGTAGACTCCGTTGTGTTCGAACAGTGGTTATCTTACCAATCCCCTCGCGGATTGGCGACACAAAAAATCACTTTCCGGATAATGGAGGGGGGAGGGCAGATAGCGTCACGCTCTTGGTTCTTTGTCTTTTGTCATCCGCCTTCCTCCGTCCGGTTTTTGTTTTCACCGTGAAATTATTGTTCCTGAGAAAAGCGGTCTTGTTTTATAATAAGAGGGAATAGCGAGGGAGGACAAGATGCCAAAAAAAATCCTGATCATCGATGACGAGCCTGAGATTTGCAAGATGGTAACAGAGTTTCTCTTTGATGCGGGCTACTCTGCTTCCTTTGCTTTGAACGGTCCCGACGGCCTTGCCATGATCAAAAGGGATCTTCCGTCGCTGGTCCTCCTGGATATTGGCATGCCCGGCATGGACGGGATTGAGGTCATGCGTCTCATCCACGAACTATTCCCCGCCCTGCCCGTGATCGTCCTCACCGGTCACCGGGACACGGAAACCGTCAAAAAAATGGTCGAACTTGGCGCTTCAGAGTATCTGACCAAACCGATCAACCTGGAAACTTTGTTGGATCAGTTCGTACGGGACATGATCGGAGCGCCCTGAAAAGACCGCGGACTTGAGACCGGAGACCCCATACTAAAAAAAGAAGCTTCGGGTCCGTGCCACAGTGGCAACAGCGAGAAATCTTCGCTTATCGTCTTTTTGTCCGAAGTCTCTGGCTTTTTACTTCCTTTTATGCGAAGTCACGTATCCGCGAATGGCTTGCAAATCTTTTTTCTTCACCTTGAGGAATTCAACGCCTGACCGGTACAGATCTCTTTCGAGGATCCCGGTATGCTTGACCTTGCCCTCTACAGCCACAAGGGGCCCTGTCTCCCCGGGGATTACAAAGCTAATTTTAACTGAGGCCTCCATGGGAATTCCCTCCATAAAAGTCACAAGCGATGCCCCGCCTTCGGAAATATCGGAGATCCGGGCCTGGAGCCCCACCTCTCTATCGCGAAGAGAGCAAAAATAACGTGCCACGGCATAAACGTCTGCGCGAGCAAACTTCCTGCGTTCTTTGAACTCTTTAATTTTTTTTGTCATCAAAACTCCCGAGGGGTTTGTCCATAACTGTTTCGGCCTTTAGGGTCCGTGTCTTTACAAAAATACTCACTCCTTCGAATAAAAGTGAGAGGGCGAGCCCCGCCAACAGAGCGCCCGTGATTCCCATGGGATTAAAAATGAATCTCCCGAGTGAAAACATTTCCTGGACCCACGGTTTCAGGATGAAGAAAAGCGAGCACATCGCCACAAGCATCATGAAGATCGCCGGCCAAAAGGCTGCCCCGTAGCGCATTTTGTTCTTAAAGAGCCAGAGGCTTACGGTCAGGAGCACCAGCGCAGCAAGCAGCTGGTTGCTTGAGCCGAAAACCGACCAGAACATTTTCCACGCCGGGATCACGTTCCCGGAAGCGTCCGTTATCCGAGTCGTTACAAAGATCGCGGGCAGGATCAACGTGATCAAAGCCGCCGCGTAAGGGCTCCATTTCCCTCGCCATCCTGTCAGCTCCTCAAAAATATAGCGTCCGAGACGCGTTGCTACATCCAGGGTATCGTAGACAAAAGTAGCAAACGCGAGAAGAGCGAAATTAAGCGCCAACTCCGTGGGAATCCCCAGACGGCTCAGGAATGCGCTGACGCCATTGGCAAAGATCTGGTTAGGATCTTGCAGTGCGTTGGCTTTTGAGACGGTGAGGATCAAAACGGTCGCAAGAGCGATCACGGCCACAAAGCTCTCGAGAAGAAGTCCTCCATATCCGACCAACTTGATGTCGGACTCCCTGGCAATCTGTTTGGAGGTCGTGCCGGAAGAAACCATGGCGTGAAATCCCGAACAGGCGCCGCACGCGACCGTTGTGAAAAGGAGCGGCAGAAGCGGGAAACCGGCCGGACTGATCCATCCGGTAAATGCCGGGTATTGAATCACAAAGGGTTGAATAAAATTCCCCACAAGAATCCCAAGCAGGCTCACCCCCACCATCAGAGTAAGGAAAAAACCACCCAGATAGCCGCGCGGCTGGAGCAAAAGCCACATCGGGATCACCGCCGCGATAAAACAATAGACTAAAAGCGCTCCATTCCACATCACCCGCGGATCCACCTTCCCCAAAGCAGGCAAGATGAGTGGAAAATGCGGACCAAGGAAGATCGCTACAAAAACCAGGGGCAGAAAAACAAGCGTCGTGATTCCAAGTGGCGGGTTGAATTTCCTGAGAATGAGTCCCATCACGACGGCAAGCCCAAGGTACATCATGGAGGAGGACGCAACGCCTGCACCTCTTACAGGATCGGTAAAGGTTCCGGCCGTGATATCCATGAATGTCGTTATGATATAAACAAGCGAGAACCAGAGAAAAAGCAGGAAGAGAATATAGCCGCGCTTGCTCATATATTCCCGGAGAACTTCCGCGATGGACTTGCCTTGATGACGGACTGAGGCCGCCACAGTAAGCATGTCGTGAACACCGCCGATGAAAATACCGCCCAAGAGGATCCAGAGAAGCGTCGGCACCCATCCGAACCACATGCCGGCAAGAATGGGCCCCACAATCGGCCCCGCCGCGGCGATTGCAGAGAAATGTTGCCCCAGTAAGTACCATTTCCCCGCCGGAACAAAATCCACATCGTCCTGGAGCGCGCACGCCGGGGTCGGAACTTCATCCCGCAGTCGAAGGATCCGGCTTAAAAAATTCCCGTAAAGCCGGTAACCCAGGAACAACACGACCACGGAACACAGGATCAGAAGCAGAAGGTTCATAGAGATCTTACCTTTTTAAAACAGCTTCGGAGGGGAATGCCGAAAACTCACCGCCAGGAAAAAACGTTCTTTCACATTCCTTCTCTCACCTAATCCGCACATGGCGCGGGAGCGTCTGTAAGAATCGTGCGACGTTTTGTGGACGCGAAAAGACGACGGAGCGCGGCTCGAAAGAAGAAAAAGGTCAGAGCGGAGCCCAAAAGAAAGATCTCCCTCCAGAATCGCTGAACGCATGAGAAGTTCAAGAACAGTTGGCACGCGAAATCCTTCACCCCGTCCCGACATAGCGGCAAGGACCGAAATGTTGCGAATTGCTGAGCAAGATCCACGGGGTGAAAAGGCCACAAAAGAGACACCACCGGCGACGTGAACAGATCCAGAAGAGGATGCGTCGCGTAGACGGCGGATGAAAGAAGAAACGACTTTAAAAAAGAATTTTTCCTGAAGACCTTCGCCGCCGCTGCAATCGCCAACCCGAAAACAAAAGCGAAGGCGATGCTATGCGTGATGGATTGATGAAAGAGGATGGGGCTCCCCACTAAAATTCCTGGGAGGTAATCGATGTCGGCAGCCGTTGCGGCAAAAGCGAAAAAGGCGGCTTCCTTCCAGCTTCTGTTTCCGGACTTTCCCATCCGGTAAACGGAATAGCCGACCATCGAGTGAACTATTGGAAAAGACATTGGGTTTATTTTCCTTCTTGAGAGATTCCCGCAAAAAATCAGAAGCGCGCAGGTGCCGGGAAGATAACACATGTTTTTTGAAATAGCAATACAGGCTTCTGGATCAAAAGGAGGGACTTTTCCAAAACGCTTGACGTCGTTTTATACCAATAAAACGGAGAGAGGGTTTCCTTCTCCTCCGGCCTGCTGTCGCAAGCCTCCTCCGAAGCCGGCCGCCTTCGCTTGAACCCGTGGCGCTCAGGTCGGCTTCGAATCCCTTTATTGCCACCATGACGATTTCACTAAATCGTCACGGTGCCGTCATTTTTTATTGAAAAAAATGGCGGCGTCTGTCGTACGAGGTTTTCCCTAGACCTCGACGACAACGTCGTTTTACAAAGGTAAAACGGAGAGGGAGGGATTCGGCGCCCTCCATTTCATTCCGGGTCGGCCCTCCGCCCCGCACTTATGACGCCTGTCATAAGCGCCTTCGGGGCTCCCTTCTCCGCCAAAATGCTCGGACGGATCCGCCCACGCTGTGTGGCGGAAAATCCCCTCCCCGAAGGTGGCGGCGTTTACCGTACGAAGTATTCCTTGAACCTCGTCGGCGACATCGTTTTACACAGGTAAGACGGAGAGGGAGGGATTCGAACCCCCGAAGCCCTTGCGGACTTAGCAGTTTTCAAGACTGCCGCATTCAACCGCTCTGCCACCTCTCCACGATGCTACAACTACTTGCGCATTAACGGGTTGGGTTTCATTACACCGCATAAGATTTTTCTATACCACCAGCCTTCGGTGCCCAAAGGGTGTCCATTAGCGCGCTAAAAACTCTGGAAAACTTTTTTAAGTTCATTCGGTCGTATAGAGAAACGTGAACACCAAACACATTTGCGGAAGTCTAATTGTCCGTTGCTGCTGGGAATTATAGAACAACGCCTCATTTTTACACAATCTATATTCCGGAGAGATTACCGAGCCGGCTTCTTATCCTCAGCGAAGTTAATATCGCTGATCTCAAGAGGGAAAGTTATATTGAATTCGGACCAATCAACGTTAGAATCTAGCCCATGTTACGCGATCGCTGGCTTTTCGGAAGAAAGACGAACGCTTTTACTCTCCAATGGCATCTAACCAATGCTTGCGAGTTACATTGCCGTCACTGCTACGATCGTTCCAATACCTCAGCTTTGGATCTTCCCGAAGCAATCCGAATCCTTAACGGTTTTGTCCTGTTTTGCAAGAAACGCCGTATCAAAGGACACATCTCTCTCACCGGCGGTAATCCGTTCCTCTATGCTGGGCTCATAAAACTTTATGAGGAAATCTCTAAAAAAGGCATTCCTATTTCCATCTACGGGAACCCCATCTCTGACGATTTGGTAGAGAAAATCGTTTCGATCCAAAAACCCGCTTACTTTCAAGTGAGTCTTGAGGGCCTCAAGGATCATAACGATTACATTCGTGGCGTTGATCATTTTGACCGGACAATCCATTTTCTTCAAATCCTAGGCAGGCATGGTGTCAGAAGACATGTCATGTTGACACTCAGTCGCGATAATATGGATCAGGTGATTCCTCTTGCCGAAAGCCTGACAGGTTCCGTGGAGCGGCTAACCTTCAACCGGCTATCTCAAGTCGGGGAAGGCGCTTCTCTTGAGATCCCCACTAAAAACCGGCTCATTTCGTTTATGAAGCAATATCTCGTTGCTTCCCGCACAAGTAAGATTCTTGGCTTTAAGGACAACCTCTTCAATATTTTCCGTCATCATTATCACCGTCCCCTTTTCGGAGGTTGCACCCACTTCGGCTGCGGTGCCGCGTTCAATTTCTTTGCGCTCCTTCCTGACGGCGAGGTTCACGCTTGCCGGAAATTTCCATCCCGGATCGGCAATATCCTGGAAAATGATATGAATAGCATTTACGAGTCCAAAGCCGCAAGGCAGTATCGGCAGGGGTGTCAGGCGTGCAAGGGGTGTCCGGTAAGAAAAAAATGCGGGGGGTGCCTGGCTGTCTCTTACGGCCAAGGATCTGATGTGTTTAAAGACAAAGACCCGCACTGCTTTATGGCTGAACGCGAAGAAGTTTTGGCGAATTTCTGAAGGAAAAAAGTTATTTAACAGGAGTAAGCGGTTTGATCCGGACGGAGATCCATTCCTGCCCAGCGCTGATTCTCGAATCATGGCTCACGCGCTCAAATTTTCCCCCGGCTTTTTTAATCAAAAGACATCTTTGATCTTCGCCCTGGCCGATTTCGAACAAGGTTTTCCCCGCCCCCGATGAACCCTCCGAAATTACATGGTGATGGCAAAGGATCAAACTATTACCCGACACAACTGCGCTTTTCACATCGGGATACAGCGCTGCCCCTACAAAAGCGGGCGCCGAGATCATAGAGGTGCTCAGGATTGCATCAACATTCAAAATGCCGCGGGCTTTAGCAGCGAGGGCGGGGTTAAAAACCCGGAGCACGACCCTGGCCTTCGCATTAATTTCCTTCGCCGTGAGCCCCACACTTAAATTAGCAACATCGTCTTCGGTAATCGCAAGGATCGTTTTCGCAGTAGTAATGTTCGCTTTCAGAAGCACATCCTGAGTCTTAACGCTTCCCAAAACAACGGCACATAGCTCACGGCAGGACTGGACCGATTCGTCTTTCTCTTCCTGGTTGACCAGGACGACTTCCTGACCAGCCACGATCAGCTCCTGGATCACCCTGTAGCCGATATTTCCCGAGCCTATGACAACAATATGCCCCGATTTTGGGACCGTATGCTTTCCAAAGAATTGCTCGAGACGTTTTTGAACGAAAAAGTTTGTGATCGTGCCAAAAAGGGCCGCAAGAAAGGCGGCGCCGCAAAGCATTAGGAAGCACCCGTAAAGTTTAACAAAGGGGCCGGCGTTCAGTAAATTGATGTCGCCATACCCCGTCGTTGTAATGGTTGTGATGACATAATACAAAGCGGTAACGGGATCCAGCTGCAAAACGCGCCCAAAAAGCGCGGTGCTGATCAAAACGATCAAAACAAGCGTTGTGAAAATAATCCAGGTAGAGAAGGAAAACGTTTTGAAAAAAGATTCCCCAATATTCAGGGCACGGGACCTTCGCATTCTTTGCTTTTGAGCGTCGGTCGGTTTCAAAAAACGCGCCGTAGCTGTATCTAAAACTAAAAGATCATCTCCCGCAGCTACATGATCCTTCTTTTGAACCTGGCCTATCGTCGGCTCTTTACCTTGGCGTGTGATGACCACAACGTTTTCTTTCACTTCGAGCTCTTCTACCGTCGCATATTTAGAGGCGGCTATGGAATCGACATGAAAACGACCAAGCGTGAAACGGGAATCACCCTCCTGGAAAGAACTCAAGATTTCATCGCCGAGAGCAGCCGCGGCAAATTCCGGTGCAGCTAAAAGAGAGGTGCTGAATACCTTCCGGACATCAAGGTGTTGCTCCAGACGCTGAGCTAACAGCTGATCAAACAACCGGACTACAACGTTGATCTTGGGATTTAAGCGTTTGGCATCCAAAGCTACCGAAACATTAATGAGGTCATTGTCTGTGGCAGCAATAAGGGCTTTAGCCTCCCGAATGCCGGCCTCGATAAGCCGTCGGTCATCGGACGCATCTCCGATAATAATCTGGATTCCCTTAGATTCTATTTGATCTTTCCACTCGCCTTTGGTCTTGTCGGTAATGATGGATACCTGCTCATTAAGGCGCAAAAGAAGTTCGGCAATCCGAAAACCGATATGCCCAAGACCGCAAAGAATGACATGGTTTTTCATCGGCTCCCCTCCGCAACCGCCACAGCCGCCCCCGCATCCACCTCCGCCGCAACTTCCGCCGCTCCCGCATGAAGTCCCCGAACCACAGGCAGTACCAAAACCACATCCGGAACTGCCGCAGCTCGATGACCAATTTGATTGAGAGTAATAAGCCTTGGGATACATCTTTTTCACGTAAGGATAAGCTGTGGCCGGAAGCAGCGACAGTCCAAAAACCGCTGCAAGCAGAGCGGCTTCATTGGTAACGCCACCCGGACGAATCGATTTCGCCCTCTCTTTCAGCCCCGAAAATGACTGCTTCAGATCTCTTACCGCGCGATCTCCTTTTTTTGTCCTGAAAGGGTTGGCGATCCGGTAAGCCAGAAAAGAGTAGGCTACGGCCAGTATGATTAGAAAAATAATATTGTGCCGCCCCCGGCTCAAAGCGATCACAATCTTTGTGAGCGCGAATCCCCAGGCGATAAGAAGCGAAAAAACAAAGCCGTTCATTCTTATCCATTTAACATCCTCATCCGGGAGCAGCCCCAGGCGCGTTAATTCGTTTTCGTAATCCTCGCAGGCCGAAACAAGTTCGGAATCATTAAAGACAGCTGTCGCCTTGTCTGATTTCTCGAATTTTTTGATAATCGCCTTTTCAATGGGTCGATTGACAAAATTACCCGCGGATTGTTTCGTCACTTCTAATTTGTATTCCTTTTTAAACAACCCCTTGGCTTTTTCGTCAACCTTCAAAAGCCCTCGGTCAATGAGAGCAATAACCGCCACGCGCAACGCCTCGTTGCAGCGGCCACGAAGATAAGCTATAAGATAGGGATCGGTAAGATTATTCTGTGATGATTCTGAAGAGGATTCCTTGATATTCCGCCAATAAATGATCCCGATGCTGAGAATCACTAAAAGAGCCGCATAAAAAGCAAGGAATTGAGAGCCGTAGAAATTAAACGGGTTCATTGGGCGGTCCTCCTAAGACAACTGTTCAATTTGTGACCGCATCCTGTTCGCCAGTTCTATCAGCTTAAACAAAGTGGGCCCCGCGACACCCTGAGGCAGCGCCCGCGTTTCCCTGGCCTCTGATAGATGCATTAGGACCTCGTCCCAATTCTTTGTGTCGGAAAAACCGTGAACCAAATGCTGCAGAGCCTCTTTGGGGGCCTTTTGGATCTTCTCTTTTAGTTCCAAAATAGTCGCGGCACATGCGCGTAGCGGGCCAGTTGAATCGGCGATAATTATCGCTAACTGCTCTTCGCGCAAGCTAGACAACATATATTGCTCGCGCAAACGAAGCGAGAGATTCAAAAGAACCTGTTTAAGACGCGCGATGGTTGCTTCTCGCGGGATAGTGATGTTGGTAAAGACATCCGCACCATATAAAATCCGGTACCGGTGGATGATGTCAAAAAATTTAACAGAGAAAGCTTCGATGGCCGACTTGATCTCGCTTTCAAGAAGCAGCATAACTTTAAGATTGATAGCCGCGTGAGCCGTCCTGAATGGTTCACGCAACAGGTCTGATTTCGATCGGTCGAATGCGGAGAGAACCACGATAAGGTTGACGTCCGAAGTAGCCCGTAATTTGCCCTCCGCCCCACTACCATACAAAATAATCGACCGCAGATCATCACCAAAAGCTTTCTTTGTGGAATCTACAAAATCCGCCAATGACTTACCAATAGTGTCAGATAATCCTTCTACAAATGTTTGCGTAGCCATCGTCACAACCTCCTTGCGGGTCAATGGTTATAAATGCAAAAACGGTTCGAGGGACAGACTAGACCTAAGGAGATTGCCCGTCAAACAAAAACTCCCTTTCAGGACCCGCATTCCACTCTCAAAAATATTTCGCGTTGAAGCATGGGGATAAATCATTAGTTCTGGTCGACAAAATATCAGCACAAAGCAAATGATTTAAATTCGTCCTGGTGACCACGGGGTGACTACTCTGATACAAAATCACATCGATTCAGACGTGCTGACAAGAAGTAACAAGAAAGCGACAAGTTGAAGGCGCTGAACGATTTAGTAGTAGTTTCAATGGGTTACAGAAAGATGATAGGGCGTTTTTCAAGACTGCCGCATTCAACCGCTCTGCCACCTCTCCACGCATAAACAAAAGTACAAGATTTTTCCCGCCCAACTGAGGCGGGACCCCGCCTCTTCTCCGCCGAAGGGCGGATCCGTCCCAAGTTTTTTGGCGGAGCAGGCGGTGGCAAGACTGCCGCTTGCCTTCTCCGCCGGAGGCGGAAAAATCGCCGTTTTTAGCTCCCTTGCAAAGGCAGGTTTCGCGCGTGCTTGTTGGTCTTCCCGGCTATGACCTTTTCTATTTCGCGCCTTATCTTCGCGCTATCATGCCGAACAAGCTCGGTTTCGTGACTCACATCGTCAAGAATGATCTTGGCTTTGGTAATACGCCTCAAGGCATCCACATTCCCGACGCTCACGAGGGTCTGCTTATTCTCCGCATACCGCTGTATCGCGGAAAACGAAAGATAGGTGCTGGAATAGATCGCATAATCTAGATAATCCCCGCCCATGTAGCGGACGATCTCTTTAGTATGTGTCGCGGCATCATACCCGGATGTTTCGCCCGGCTTGTTCATGAGATTGCAGATAAAAACTTTTTTCGCTTTGGTTATCGCCAACGCTCTCCGGATATCCTTCACCAGCAGGTTCGTGACAACGCTCGTGTAAAGATCTCCCGGGCCGATGAGGACCAGATCGGCGTTGATAAGGACGGGAAAAAGGTTCTTGTTGCAGATCGCCTCGGGTTCGTGCCAGACCTTCGTGATAAGAAGCTCCGGATCACGTCCCTTGCAAAGATCGATTGCGCTTTCCCCCTTAATGACCTTGCCGTTCTTAAAGCGCGCGCAAAGCGTTGCCTGGTTCTCTACCGCCGGGAGAACGATCCCCTGGAGATAAAGGAGGTCGCTGATATCACGGACCGCTGCGGTCATGGATCCTCTCAACTCAGCGAGCGCTGTAAGAAAAAGATTCCCGAAGTTGTGCCCGACAAAATGTCCGCCTTTCGTGAAACGATATTGCATAAGCTGGTTCATAAGCTCCGGAGCATCCGAAAGAGCCACAAGACTTCTCCGGATATCACCCGGGGGAAGAATCCCGAAAGAGGCGCGCAGTCGGCCCGAGGACCCCCCGTCGTCGGTTGTGCTCACGATAGAAAAGAGAAGCGTGTTGCGAATGTCTTTCAGTCCTATGAGAAGGTTAAAAAGACCGGTGCCTCCTCCGAGGCAGACGATTCTCGTTTTTTTGTACCGGACAGCGTTAAAGCGAGCTATGAATTCACGAACATGGTGCGGCTTCAAAATGTAGTCGCTTGCGCCGGCCTTTTGAGCCGCAAGGATCTTTTCATGCCTCGCGTCTGAAGAAAGAACAATCACGTCCTTTCCGACGCGCTTTGCGTGCGCGAGTAGCCGCCCAAAAGTTTTCCGCGAACAGACATCATCATCCACAACCATTGTTCTGATGTGCTCGCCCCGCATCTTCTTCAAAGCATCCTTTTCGTCGCCCAGCGATTCCACAACGCCAGTTAGGGGAGAAAGAACCCCGTACATCTCGGCCAAAAACTGAGCGTCGCCCACTAAAAGAACTGTTTTTTCCATCGAAGCATCTCCTGTTCGCTTGTTTTTTTAACGTTTCTCTTTTCTGAGATTCTTAAAAAACTCGGACAATAAGAACTTTGCGTCATCCGCCATCACGCCGCCCGTCACCTTCAAGCGGTGGTTCAGCCGATCGTCTTCCGTAATCCTGAAAAGGCTGTGGCACGCTCCGGCTTTCGCATCGCGGGCGCCATACACCAAATTCGTACACTTGGTCATCACGAGCGCTCCGGCACACATCGGACAAGGCTCCAGCGTTACATAAAGAGTCGCCCCCTCGAGCGACCCGCGATGATCTTTCCCCCTGGGCTGCGCCTCCGGCATCTGACTCAGGGTTTCGGACGCTTGCGTCAGGGCGATCATCTCCGCGTGTGCTGTCGGGTCCCGGAGCATTTCCATTTGGTTGTACGCGCGGGCAATGATCTTTTGTTTCCAGACCACCACCGCGCCCACCGGCACCTCGCCTTTTTCAAGCGCGATCACGGCCTGTTTAACGGCTTCTTTCATGAAATGATCATGATGAGGTTTTTCCATAAGCGGGGCTTATTATAAGAGTTTTTGGAAGGCGGTCATCACAAAAAGAAAAACTCCTTGTTTGGCGGAGGCTCCCTTCTCCACCAGAGGACGGATCCGCCAACGCTTTGTGGCAGAAACTCCTGCAACAGCATAAATAAAACGGGTACAACCCTAAGAAAGGCTGTACCCGTTTTAAATCGCGCCCGGCAGGAGTTGAACCTGCAACCCCCACATCCGTAGTGTGGTGCTCTATCCAATTGAGCTACGGGCGCAAACCACATTAATTTTTCTTCTACTCACTGCTGCCCTGAACCTATTGTGGTTCAGAGCACATTAGTCGTAACCATTTTGTTTTAAACGACTTACGAAAACGCCCTCTTTCGACATTTTCTCCAGAAAAGTCCCCGCGTCAAATAGGCGTCCATCCGGAAAGAACAGAGGGGTGCATTATACGCATTTCTGAGGGGATTGCAAAAAGATCCCTTTTTATTATTCGATCGAGAAACTGGCGTTAACGACCGCGGTGACTTTCTTGTCCAGCGAGCTCGTGTCGTTCATGCCCCAGTCCGCGATTTCGGTGGAGTTGACCGGCGTGATCTGGAAGACTCCCATCCGGGCGGAGCGCATGAACCCGATCTTGTTGCCTGTGGCTTTGACCATGTTCTCCGCCCGAAGCTTGGCGTTTTCGGTGGCCTTGGCAAGCATTTCGACCTTGAGTTCATCGAGCTTTGCATAGAAATACTCCGGGCTCCCGGAATAAAATTCTATTCCCTCGTTGATCAGCCCCGTGGCTTCCCGAGAGATTCTGGCGATTTTATAAACGTCCTTGGAATGTAGCTCCACATTCTGCTTAAGACGGTATCCCTCGATATCGTTGGTAGCATTACCTTTCTCGTTCTTTTTATAAATTGTCTCGGTCTCAATCTGCCGAACGACAATCTCGTTGTCCCCGCTCCCCTGGGTTGTGAGGTATTGTTTTACTTTCGCAAGATCTCCACCGAGACCTTTAAAAGCTGTCGCCATATCAACCTCACGCCTTGAGAAAGATCCGGCCCACACAGCATAATCGCTTTTGATGTTTTTTTGCGCCGAGCCTGTCACGGTGATCTGTTCCCGCATAAATTTCGTCACTGATAAAAAGCCTTTTGAAAAAATGATGCTTGATGCGATCGTGGCCCCGGCGATACAAAGCCCGAGAATAATGATCTGAGTGTTCTTGAGAAAATTCAATTTGTCGTTAGTTTGGTTTTCCATGGCGGGACTCCTTTTTTTATTGCGGCTTTTTCCGCCTTTCGACGAGACTCCGTCATTGGCGGCAGTTACGGCGCGCGAATTGTTCTTATCTTTTTCGGATGTTTCCCTGCAGGCTGCAGTCTGTGGGCTTCAGTCTGACGTGGGACACTGTTAACGTCGTGCTTGAGAAAAACTGAATGAAGTAAAAACTAACAGTTTTGGTGGTAAAAATAAAAACGGAGAGGGGGGGATTTGAACCCCCGGTGACGCTTTCGCGCCACAGCGGTTTAGCAAACCGCCGCACTAAACCGGGCTATGCGACCTCTCCAAAAATTTATAGAGCAAATTTTTGGACCTCGAGTCACGCTTTCTGTGACGAGAGATCTCTCAGTGCCAACTTCTTGTCTCTGGAAAACTCTTTAACGTCTTTTTCCCTCTTTCGGGCCGCCGCATAGGTGCCGCAAAGCTCTTCATAGACCGGCGCCGCGGGCCTCCTAAACTTCGTATAGCGGCACGCGCGCCCCTTGTTATGCAAGGCTACCCGTTTTTCTACGTCTTGAGCGATGCCGACATACAGATCTTTCGTGCGACATTCGACGATGTAGAGAAACCAATCTTTCAGCATTTCAAAGGCCTCTCGGCGCCATGCGCCTCGAGGTCATTCGCCAAGAAGCGAATGACTATGCGACCTCTCCACGAACTAGACAGCAGACCAGAGACTATACGTATAGACCACAGACAAAACTGAAAAAATTATGGCGGAGAGGGCGAGATTCGAACTCGCGAGGCTTTTGGCCTACCCGCTTTCCAGGCGAGCGCACTAAACCAGGCTATGCGACCTCTCCAAAATTTTGTTTTCTGAAGTTTTGGATCTCGAACGCTTCTGCAGTGTGAGAGATCTTTCTTTAAGGCCTCTCGACGCTTCGCGTCTCGAGATCGTTTTTTGCTACGCTTTAAATGACTATGCGACCTCTCCGCAAATTACCGGCAAACGTCGGGGAACGGTTAACGCTTTTCGTTCGCCGTTTCCCGTTCATCGTTCCCCGCGCGCAAAGCGCGCTAGAGTTTATTTATTTCAGACAAAACGGTCAAGGAATCAAAACGCTACGCTTACGTGAAATACGTCTGCAGGGCTTTCGGGAAAAGGATTTTTCCGTTTGAATCCTGAAAGTTTTCGAGAAGGCAAAGAACGATCCTGGCAAAGGCCAGGCCGGAGCCATTGAGCGTGTGCACGAATTCGAGTTTTTTGGTCGTAGCGTTCCGGTAGCGGATATTCATCCTCCTTGCCTGAAAATCTGTGAAGAGGCTGCAGCTTGAGACCTCAAACCATTTCTGCGTCGCCGGGGCCCAGACCTCGAGATCGTAACATTTCGCTGCCGCAAAACTCATGTCCCCGCTTCCGAGCAACACAACGCGATAAGGAAGTTCCAGCTCCTGCAGGACCTCTTCGGCGTCTTTGACGAGAGCTTCCAGCTCCTGCCCTGAACCTTCCGGTTTGACGAACTTCACCATTTCGACCTTGTCGAACTGGTGGACGCGCGAAAGTCCTCGGGTGTCTTTCCCATAAGAGCCCGCTTCCTTCCGGAAACACGGCGTGTAGCCCGTGTATTTAACAGGCAGGTCTTTCTCTTCGATCGTTTCGTCGCGCATCAGGTTCGTGATCGGAACCTCCGCGGTCGGGATAAGAAAATAAGAACCCTTTTCTTCGCCTTCCCCCGCCGCCAGCGCGTACATGTCCTCTTCCATTTTAGGGATCTGCCCTGTGCCCCGCATCGACGCGCGGTTCACGATGGCCGGGGCCCAGACTTCGGTATAGCCGTGCTTTTTAACGTGAAGGTCGATCATGAAGCTTATCAGCACCCTCTCGAGCCTGGCGCCCTCTCCAAAGTAGACAGGAAAACCCGCCCCCGTGATCTTGCTCCCCTTTTCCATCGAGAAAAGACCCAGCTCAGAGGCTAGATCGAGATGATCTTTAGCTTTAAAGCCAAGTTTTCGCGGCTCACCCCATGTCCTGACCACTTTATTGCCCTCGGCTCCCTTGCAAACAGGGACCTCTGGCAGTGGCATATTAGGGATTAAGAGCGCTATTTCTACTATTTTTCCAGAAATCTCACCCACTTTAGAGTCAAAATCGGCTATTTTTTGGGACGATAGCTTCATTTCGGATATTATGGCATCCGTTGGTTGGCCTTGCTTCTTGAGGCGGGCGATATCGTCATTTGCGGCATTCCTTTTGGCCTTCAGGATTTCAACCTCTTTTAACAGAGTTCGCCGTTCGCCGTCCAAGGAGAGCAGAGATTCGAGGTCGAGAGCAACACCCTTGGCAGCAAGGCCTTTGGCAACCTGGTCGGGATTTTCGCGGATGAATTTGAGATCGAGCACGGGCCGCGGGCTCCTATTTGGAACTTTTCTTCGCTACGGCTTTGTCGTCCAAAAGCTCGAGCGGGTCCGCATTGGCCTCTTCTTCTTTGGCGACCACGCGCGTGGCGGAAGCGATCTTGTCTTTGTCCTTAAGGCGCATGACATGAACGCCCACGGCATTACGTCCGGACGTGCGGATCTGGCTGACGGGACAACGCACGACCATCC
>MHFU01000056.1:7903-10972 GCA_001804345.1 Omnitrophica bacterium RIFOXYB12_FULL_50_7 | reverse complement strand
CTTCCTCAGCAACGGTTAAGACGTTGACCACTTTGCCGTTCTTTTCGGAAACTTTGATATTGATAATGCCTTTGCCTCCGCGAGACTGAATCCGATATTGGGCAAAAAGCGTTTTCTTGCCAAAACCATTCTGGGTCACGGTTAGCGCCGTCGCCTTTGGATTTACAATCTCAGCCGCAATCACTTCATCGCCCTTGGCCAGGTTCACGCCCCGGACACCGCTTGCGTTACGTCCCATCTCGCGAACATTATCTTCCTTGAAGCGAATTGCCTTGCCGTCACGCGTCGCGATAAAAATCTCATCCTTGCCCGAAGTGATCTTGCAAGCCACAAGCTCGTCTTTGTCGCGAAGCGTAATCGCATTAATTCCGCTGGATCGAGGCCGTGAGTATTCGATCAGATTGGTTTTTTTGATCACGCCTTTGGCAGTGACCATAAGCACAAAACATTTGTCGTCAAATTCTTTAACCTGTAAAAATCCGGAAACCTGCTCGTTCTGCGTCAGGGAAAGAAAATTAACAATGGCTTTTCCCTTCGCCTGACGAGAGGCTTGCGGAATATCATAGGCCTTGCGCCAATACACGCGCCCCTGATTGGTGAAAAACATGATGAAGTCGTGGGTCGAAGCGAGGAACATATGCTCGATGAAATCCTCGTCGTCGCGAACGCCCGCTCCCGAAACGCCGCTCCCCCCACGATTTTGTCTGCGGTACATGGTGACCGGAATACGCTTGATGTAGCCGGCGTGCGAGATCGTGATCAGCACGTCTTCCTGCGCGATCAAGTCCTCGATGTCGATATCGCCTTCGGCCGCCACGATCTTCGTCCGGCGTTCGTCCCCGTATTTCTTGAGGATATCGTTCGTCTCTTCTTTGATGATATCAAGAACCTTGCGCCGGCTCTTGAGCACGGACTTGTAGTATTCGATCTTCTTGATCAGCTCGAGGTATTCCTCGTCGATCTTCAGCCGCTCAAGCTGCGTAAGTCTCTGGAGCTGGAGCTCGAGGATGGCCTTTGCCTGGATCTCCGTAAGCACAAGGGCCTTCATCAGGCCTTCTTTGGCGAGCTCCGGGCTCTTGGACGTCCGGATGATTTTGATGACTTTATCGAGATTCGCTATCGCTTTTTTGTAACCCTCGAGGATGTGCGCGCGCCTTTCCGCCTTATCAAGCTCATACCTCGTCCGACGCATAATGACCGTAACGCGGAAATCCACAAAGTGTTCGATCATTTGTTTCAGCGTAAGCACGCGCGGCTGGCCGTCGACTAAAGCGAGCATAATAACGCCAAAGGTAGATTGCAGTTGGGTGTGCTTGTAGAGATTGTTCAGAATCACTTGGGGAATGGCGTCTTTCTTGAGCTCGATCACGATGCGCATACCATCTCGGTCCGATTCGTCGCGCAGGTCGGAAACGCCCTCGATCTTCTTGTCTTCCACCAAGCGAACGATCGACTCGATCAGGTTCGTTTTGTTGACCTGATACGGGATCTCCGTAATGATGATCGCGTCTTTTTTGCTGCGCCCTGTCTCGATCGCGGCTTTGGCGCGCATGACGATCTGCCCGCGACCGGTTTCGTATGCCTTTTTGATACCTTCCCTTCCGACGATCAGCCCTGCGGTCGGAAAATCTGGCCCCGTCACGATCTTGGAAAGCTCTTTCGCTGTGACGTCGGGATTGTCGATCGTCGCGATCATAGCCTTTGAGATCTCGGTCAAATTGTGCGGTGGGATGTTGGTCGCCATACCCACCGCGATGCCGGTAGAACCGTTGACGAGCAAAGTGGGAAGCTTGGAAGGCAAAAGCGCCGGCTCGGTGAGGGATTCGTCAAAGTTCGGAACGAAATCCACCGTGTCTTTTTCGATATCTGTTAAGAGTTCATTGCTGATCCCTGAAAGCCGGGCCTCGGTATAACGCATGGCCGCGGCGCTATCGCCATCGATGGAGCCGAAGTTCCCCTGCCCTTCGACCAGCGGGTAGCGAAGCGAAAAGTCCTGCGCCATACGGACCATGGAATCATAGACCGCGGTATCTCCGTGCGGATGGTATTTGCCGAGCACTTCTCCGACGATGCGGGCGGATTTCTTGTAGGCTTTGCTGTGTGTCAGTCCCAGGTCGTTCATGGCGTACAAAATGCGCCGGTGGACAGGCTTTAAGCCGTCGCGAACGTCCGGCAGGGCGCGCCCGACAATGACCGACATCGCATAGTCGATGTAAGAATCCTTCATCTCCTCTTCGATGGGCCGGAGGATGATCTTTTCATTCATTGCGTATAAGTTTTTTTGCGGCTCTGCCATTTTTTCTTTTCCTTCTTCCGTCTTTCGCAGGGCAAGGCCCGCGAGATGACGCGATTAATAAATGCTGTTATTAAACGTCCAGATTCCTGACAGCTTTCGCGTGCCGTTCGATGAACGCGCGCCGCGGTTCCACCGCGTCGCCCATCAGCACCGAAAAGATCTCATCGGCTTCGACCGCGTCGTCCAGCGTCACCTTGAGGACAGTCCTCGTCTCGGGATTCATGGTGGTGTCCCACAGCTGCTCCGGATTCATTTCTCCAAGACCTTTGTAGCGCTGGAGCGTCATGCCTTCCTTGCCGTTCGCTTTAATGTGGGACAGGACGTCCCGCAGGGCCTTGGTTTCTCTTTTTTCCTTCTCCAGGGAAAGCTCGAACCTCACTTCCTCCACGGATTCGAAGTCCTCGAAGTTCAGATCGTATTTTTCAAGGCGCTTTTTCGCTTTCTCAAATTCTTTCGCCTCGAAGATCTCTATGAGTTCGTGCATGGGCGGCAGGATCTCCGGCCCTTCAAGCTCTTCCTCGGCCTTCGCTTTTTTGGGGGCCTTTTTGACATCCTTCTGGGCTTCTTCCTTGGCCTTCTCTTCCGCGAGCTCTTCTTTTTCTTCCGCCTTCATTTCAAGAGCTCTTTTCTTTTCAATCTCTTTTACGTGGTCTTCGACCTCTTTTTCGGAATAAAAGAACGTCTCTTCGTTCTTCGCGAGAAGCCGTACGAGAAATTGCGGGAACCCTTTTTTCTTGTCCTGGGCTTCCAGGAACCGGTGCCACAAAATTCCT
>MHFU01000056.1:0-7895 GCA_001804345.1 Omnitrophica bacterium RIFOXYB12_FULL_50_7 | reverse complement strand
CCGGAGCTCTTTGCCCTCGATCTTTCCTCTGGCGCCGTTCTTTTTCAGCGAAACGCCTTGGAGGCCGAAATCCAGCAGCATGCTGTTCATCTGCTCTTCTGTCTGGACATATTGCTCTTCTTTGCCGCGCTTCATTTTAAAAAGCGGCGGCTGAGCGATGTAGATGTGCCCGTTCTCGAGAAGCTTTTTCATCTTTCGGTAGAAAAACGTGAGAATCAGCGTGCGGATGTGACTTCCGTCAACGTCGGCGTCGCACATCAGAATAATCTTGTGATAACGAAGTTTTTCAATGTTGAACTCTTCGTCGATCCCCGCGCCGATGGCCGTGATGATGGTCCGGATCTCCTCGTTGGAAAGAATCTTGTCGATCCGGGCTTTTTCCACATTGAGGATCTTCCCTTTGAGAGGAAGGATGGCTTGAAATCTCCGGTCCCGCCCTTGCTTGGCCGAGCCGCCGGCCGAATCTCCCTCAACAAGATACATTTCGGTGTTGACCGGATCTTCGTCGGAACAATCCGCGAGCTTGCCGGGAAGCGATGCGGACTCAAGGGCTCCTTTGCGCCGCGTCAATTCTCTCGCTTTTCTCGCCGCTTCGCGCGCGCGATACGCCAGCGCCGCTTTTTCTACAATCTTGTTGGCGATAGGAGGATTTTCCTCGAAGAAAGCGCTAAGGCCCTCATAAATTACAGAATAAACAATGCCTTCGACCTCTCCATTTCCCAGCTTGGTTTTGGTTTGGCCTTCAAATTGCGGGCGCGGGACCTTGACGCTTATAACGGCCGCGAGGCCCTCGTTAAGATCCGTACCGCTCAAGCCGCTTTCAATGTCTTTCAAGAGGTTCTTGCTTTTCGCGTACTGATTCGTGGCTCGCGTCATGGCGGTTTTGAAACCGCTCATGTGCGTTCCTCCTTCGATCGTGTTGATGTTGTTCGCGAACGAGAAGACGTCTTCGCCGTAGCTATCGTTATATTGAAACGCCGCCTCAACTTCGACTTCGTCTTTTGTGTTATCTACATAAAAGATTTTCTTGTGGAGGGGGTTTTTGCTGCGATTGAGGTATTGAATAAATTCGGAAATCCCTCCCTTGTAAAGAAAAACATGCTCCTTGATCTCTTTTTTGACGCGCTCGTCGCGGATCGTGATGCGCACGCCTTTATTCAGGTATGCCAGTTCACGCAGCCGGTTCGAAAGAACATCGAAGCTGAACTCAATGCTCTCAAAGATCCCTTTATCCGCCAGAAAGGAAACGGTGGTGCCGCGTTCTTTGGTTTTCCCCTTTTCAACAACCTTGGTGACTGGGTGTCCCTTTTCGTACCGTTGCTGCCAGACCTTTCCTTCTCGCCGGACCTCCACTTCGCACCATGCCGAAAGCGCGTTTGTGACCGACACTCCCACGCCATGAAGACCGCCCGAAACGCGATAGGCTTTATTGTCGAACTTTCCGCCTGCATGGAGCGTGGTCATGACCACTTCAAGCGCGGATTTTTTCTGAGCCTTGTGCAGATCCACCGGAATGCCGCGCCCGTCGTCGGTGACCGACACGCTCCCGGCTTGCTCGATCACAACATCCACCCGCGTCGCGTGTCCCGCGAGCGCTTCGTCGATGGAGTTATCCACCACTTCATAAACAAGGTGGTGAAGCCCGCGAAGCGTTGTATCTCCGATATACATTCCGGGACGTTTGCGAACCGCCTCCACGCCCTCAAGAACCTGGATCTTGGTCGCGTCGTATTTTGAGGATGCTTCTTCCCCCTTTATCTTCTTTTCTTTTTCTGCCATGACCTTCCTTATTGTTATTTATTACAGATTTGACTATTTCCCGACCAACACCCGGACCTCTTTAATCGTTTCTTCTCCCAGAGCCGCTTGCGCTCGCTTCAGGAGCGACTGCCGGTATCTCTGGCTGATCTCGAACGCTAGAACGGAATCGCTCACATAAACGTAAAGAATCCCTTTAGAAGAAAGCTTCGGCCGAGTTTGTTTTGTAAGTTTTTCTCCGGCGATGCTCGCCCAGGAATCTATAAGCCTGCTCCTTTTTTGTTTTTCAGGATCTTCAAACCCCTTGATAACTTTTGGCAGGATCGTGCGAATGTCGTCCATGAAGAACCGTTCTAGTCCCACTTCTTATCACTTTCAGCTTTTTTGAAATTGGGGCAATCCTTGTCGCCCCATAAGAACAAAATGTCAGACAAGGATAGTATCGTCCTTTTTTTCGTCTAATTAAGCTGCATCGGCATGATCACGTAAAGATATCCTTCGCGTCCCTTGATCAACCCTGGTTTGTCGGGGCTCGTTAAAGAGATAATAATATTTTCGTCGGAAAGGTTTTTTAAAACGTCTAAGAAATATCCTGGGTTAAACCCGATGGTTATTTCCTCCCCTTTAAAATCCGCCGAGAGCTCCTCTTTAGCCTCTCCCATGTTGGGGGTTTTAGCGGAAATAATGATTTTGTTTTTTATAAAATCAAACTTAAGCGCGGGAGCCTCAGGAGATGTTAAGAGGGAGGCGCGGCGGACCGCCTGAAGAAATTCTTCCCGGTTTGCTTGAACATGGGTTTTTTCTTCTTTGGGGATCACTTGGTCGTAATTTGGAAAGTTGCCCTCGATTAAACTGGAGGTGAGAAAGGTGTCCTCAAAATAAAAAATAACCTTGTTTTGAGTATGAATAATTTTCACCGTTCCCTCCCACCCCAAAAGCTTTAAGAGCTCATGGAGGGTTTTTGCGGGGATGATCATCTCCACATTTTTAGTGTTTTTTTGTTTCGTCTCCTTTTTATAAAATGCCAACCTTCGCCCGTCCGTCGCAACAAATCTAATCTGATTTCCCTGCACAGAGAGAAGAACCCCATTTAAAACATATCTTGTTTCATCGTGGGAGATCGCAAAAGAAGTTAATAAAAGACTTTCTTTTATAACCGCCTGTTCTAACTCAATAGGTTCCTCTAGAGAAAAGTCTGGTAGTTTTGGATATTCCTCTTTATCTAACCCCATTATTTTAAAATTAGATTTCCCCGCCTTAATATTAACCGTGTTGTTTTTACTGACATTAATTTCAACACTCCCCTCGGGAAGCTCTTTAACAATATCGAAAAATTTTCTTGCGGGAACGGTAATACTTCCCCCCTGCAGAACCTCCACGGGTAAGAGTGTGGATATCCCCACCTCCATATCTGTTGCAATAATTTTAAGTTTCCCGTCTTTTTGGGTTTCTAATAAAAGATTATTTAAAATAGGGAGCGTACTTGGTTTTGACGCGGCAATATTGACACCTAAAGTGATTTTTTTTAATAACTCGTTCTTTTGTACTTTAATTTCCATACAAACTCCTTCTTCTTTTATTCTATATTTAAAAACAGTAATCTTAGTAACAAGCCTTGTGGATTTGTGGATATCCTACACAACTATTTAAAAAAGAACGAGATATAAAAAAGTTTTTTTGTGGAAAACAAACCTACTTTTTCAACAACCCCTTCAACTTATCCAACAAACTCCGCACAGCAACATCTTTATCTCTTTCTCCGGCGATCTTATTACAAGAATGAAGCACGGTGGTATGGTCTTTTCCTCCAAAAAACCCACCAATTTCAGGGAAAGAATGAGTTGTAAGTTCCCGGACAAGAAACATTGCAATCTGCCGGGGGCGCACAATAGAAACCGTTCTTTTTTTAGCCCGAAGATCCGAAACCTTTACATTAAAATAATCTGCTACCACCTTTTGGATTCCCTCGATGGTGAACTTTTGAGCTTCTTCTTTAAAAGAGTCTTTCAGAATCTCTTGAGCGAGACGAATATCGATCTTGGAATTAGTAAGCGTGCAATAAGCCACGACGCGGATAAGAGCCCCTTCAAGCTCCCGGATATTCGACTTAATTTTTTCTGCAATAAAATAAGACACATCATCAGGCACCACAACGGTTTCCCGCTCCATCTTCTTCTTTAAAATAGCCACGCGCGTCTCGAAATCCGGCGGCTGGATGTCAGTGACAAGGCCCCAACCAAAACGAGAAACAAGCCGTTCCTCCAACCCCGGGATCTCTCGAGGAGGCCGATCGCTTGTGACTACAATCTGTTTGTGGGCGTCGTAAAGCGTATTGAAAGTATTGAAGAATTCTTCCTGGGTCGAATTTTTTTCCGCAATAAAATGGACATCGTCTATTAGTAAAAGATCGAGCGTGCGGTATTTTGCTCGAAAGTGCGGAGTTGTTTTCGTTTGAATAGCCGTAATCAACTGGTTGGTGAATTTCTCACTGGATATGTACAGGATCTTAAACTCCGGATGGCGCCTTTTCATCTCATGAGCAATGGCCTGCAAAAGATGGGTTTTTCCAAGACCCGTCGGGCCATAAATGAAAAGAGGGTTGTACTGTTTAGCGGGAGACTCACTGACCGCGACCGCAGCTGCGTGAGCAAAACGATTTCCGGGCCCGATAACAAAATCTTCAAAAGTGTATTTTTGGTTCCATCCCGAGAGAGCCTCATCCTTTTCCCTCGCTTGGGAGGGGGAAGGAAGTGAAGGGGAAGCCTTAGGCGGCTCCACCACTTGATAGACGACTTTTATGGGATGCCCGACGATCTCTTCCGCGGAAGAAAGAATAAGATTCTGATAATGGTCCTCGAGCCATTTCCCATAGTATGAGTCGGGGACGCATAAGGTTAGAGCTTCCGAGGAAGCCTCCAAAAGAGAGATCGGCTCGAACCAGGTTTTAAAAGATCGCTCGCTTAATTCCCGGGAGAGAAGAACACATATTTTTTTCCAAAGATCTGCCGGCGAGATACTGGAAGACGAAGAGAGCGACTGGTTCACGGCGGCGGGAACCCTTCATAGTTGTAAACAAGTTATTAATAAGAAAAACTTTATTTTTCTGAATAATGTATTCAAGGGCAACAAAATTGCTTAAAATTAATAAAGAGCTTGTAAACATGTTTTCCACAGCAAAAAACAGACCAAAATAAACGTTCGCTCCCAAAAGGAGGGGCGAACGCAACACGAAAGAGAAGTCATTCTACAGCAAAAAAAGATTTTGTCCACGAGCAAAAAAAATTTTTTTGAAAAAAACGAGCGAGAAGAGAAAGAAAAAGAGTTCTTTGCCGGACAAAAAAAACGCAAAATAAAACGCTGGATATTACAAACAAACTTCACTATAATTCACGCCTCATGAAAAGAACATACCAGCCTTCCAAGAGAAAGCGTCGTAACAAGCACGGCTTCCTTGCCCGTACGCGGACTGCCGGAGGACGAAAAGTCCTTGCGAGCCGGCGCAAAAAGGGCAGGAAAAAGCTGACCCAAGTCTAGCGCTGTGTCAATCTTGACCTTATGGGGCACAGCGCTGTATCGTGTCCACGTAAAAATTAAAACGACACGGGGCTAATCGTTGGAGCCCAAAAAGCGGCTCGGTTCGGATCAGCGGATCCGCCGGCAAACGACCTTCAAAAATCTCGTCGAGAGGGGACAATTCGCTCGGGGAGAGTTTTTCTATTTATGGGTTGCCAAGAGGGACGACAAAAGACAAGCGACTCTAAAAGAAAAGCCCATGGTCGGGATTGTGGTGAGCCGCAAAACAGATCCGACAGCGGTGGGACGAAACCTTTGGAAACGCCGCGTCCGGGAGATCTTTCGGGAACATCAAGCGCGCCTTTTTCCCGAGGTGATTTGTTTAGTGAAGGTTCGCCACGTGCAAAAAAAGCCTTCTTTTTCGGCCGCGGAAGAAGACCTTGTCAAGCTTTTCAAAAAAGCAGGAGCCTGGGTGTGAAACATTTCCTGATCCTTGCACTCCGTTTTTATCGCGCTTGCATTGCGCCTCTTTGGGGTCCCTGCTGTCGTTTTACCCCGAGCTGTTCCGTTTATGCGGAAGAAGCCTTGAGAAAAAAAGGTGCTCTTTCCGGGGTCCGCCTCGCGCTTCAGAGACTTTGCAAGTGCCACCCCTTCCACCCTGGCGGATTTGATCCCGTTCAATAAGGAAACCTATGGATAAAAACACCGTAAAAGCAATTGTCCTCGCCATGATGGTGATGCTTCTCTACCCCATGTTGCTTAAAAAATTCTATCCGGCGGCGTATCAAAAACAACCCGCGAAGGCGACGGTTTCCCAGAGCGGGCCTGTTCCTACAAAAGAAGAGGCCCCTCCGATCGTCTCTGAAGGAACAGCGTTGGAAAAATCCGCGGACCCGGCTGTTTCGATTTTCGAGAACTCTTTCTACAAAGCGGAATTCTCCACCCTAGGAGGTACGATCACAGCGCTTTCTTTTCTCGGAGAGAAAGACCGCCAGGCCTTTACCAAAACGGATCTCTTTACAGGCGATCCGCGCGAATCCGGTATTTTTGGCGTGAGCGTTCTACATGAAAAGGCGGACCTCTCGGAAACAATCTTTAAAATGGTTCGCAAGGGCGAAAGCGTGGAATTCTTCTACGAATTGCCCGGGGAATATCAGCTGACCAAAACCTACGTGTTTCGTGGAAACAGGCCCGCCATCGACCTCAGCGTCCGGATCAAGAATCTTTCGGAGCGCGAAAAGCACTTTCCGGTCACTTTGAATTATGGAATGAGCTACGAGGAGGGCTATCAGAAAAATTATGGTTATTACGACGCCGTGGCCTATACCGACAAGCTCCAGACTAAGGATCTTTCGGGTATCAAGAAAAAAGGCTTTTCTTTCCCCGACCCGACCGCTTGGGCAGGATTCGTTAAAAAGTATTTCGCGCTGCTCGTGAAACCGGACGGGAAGATCGTTGAGGGAAGCGCGACGGTTGATAAGAAGAATCTTTGGGGGCAAATGACGCTGGAGCCTTTAACGGTGACCGCGGGCGGAGAAGGCGAGCAAGCCTTTTTGATCTATGCGGGGCCGCAGCGCTATGAGCTGCTCAAAAGTTTCGGGGCTGGATTTGAAGAGGTTTTTTCCCGGGGATTCTTCGGGATTTTTAAGACGGGAATCCTCGCGGTTCTGAAATTCCTGAACCGATACACGCACAATTTTGGATGGGCGCTTGTGATCCTGACCTTTCTTATCAAGCTACTCTTCGCCCCGCTCACACACTTGAGCTATGGGAGTATGAAAAAAATGCAGCTCTTGGCGCCGAAGATGAAAGCGATCCAGGAGCATCACAAGAAAGATCCCGCGAAATCCCAGAAAGCGATCATGGAGCTTTATCGGAGGAACAAGGTGAATCCCATGATGGGCTGTCTTCCCATGCTGATCCAGATACCGGTTTTTATCGCGATGTTTAAACTGCTCCCGGAGGCGATCGAGCTTCACGGAGCTCCGTTTATCGGATGGATCAAAGATCTTTCCGCCCCCGACCACTTCCTGACGCTTCCCTTCACGGTCCCCTTTTTAGGGAACGCGCTTAATATTTTACCGATCACGATGGCCGCGTCGCAGGTCTGGTATCAGAAGCTCATGCCGGCGCAGCCCGGCTCGAGCCCGGAACAGCAGACCATGATGAATATCATGCCCATCTTTTTTGGGTTTATTTGCTACAATATGCCTTCGGGGCTCACGCTTTACTGGACCCTGCAGAACGTTTTCTCGATCATCCAGCAGACCTTCATCAATCGCATCGTGATCGTTCTGCACCACGAAGATCAATAAATAACTCGGGGAACGTTCATCGGGGAACGGTAAACGGTAAGCGTTCCCCGTTCTGCGTTTCCCGTTTCCCGGGAAAGAATGACTTCCACTCAAAAATACGCCGCCATCATTGTCGGCGCCGGACACGCCGGCGTCGAAGCCTCTCTTGCCATTGCACGATGCGGGTTCCCTGTTCTCGTGATCACCATGGATACGAACGCCATCGCACGCATGTCCTGCAACCCCGCGATCGGCGGACTGGCCAAAGGACATATGGTTCGCGAGATCGATGCGCTCGGCGGAGAAATGGGTCTGGCAACGGACGCGACG
>MHFU01000055.1:7799-8722 GCA_001804345.1 Omnitrophica bacterium RIFOXYB12_FULL_50_7 | reverse complement strand
GAGCTGTCTCTGGCAAACCTCTCCTCGTCGAGCGCAGCCGGTCCCAATACCTATCGATTTCCACGGAGTGGAAATTGGGGCTGTCCTCGTCAACTATTTAAGAAATGAAAAAAAGACGAGGACGGGCGCGCGAGTGAGGCGAGCCTCGCTGGGGCGAGCCGAACGTTCGGGAGGCATGAGGCTTTCGCTTCTTTTACCTGCAACTACGGTCATGCACCCATGCCCTTTACTCTTTATGTTGCTTTTTGGGAAGAATATTTTTCTGGACCTTGGAGAATATCACCAGGATCACAAGAACCAGAAATGTCGTCATGACCGCCTGCTTGTAAAGTCCCAGCCCGCACGCCAGTCCGATTGCGCAGGCGGCCCAGATCCCAGCAGCCGTGGTCAGCCCCCTGATGCCTCCTGCCGGCGAACGAATGATCGCACCGGCGCCCAGGAACCCGATTCCGGTCACGGCCTGCGCCGCGATGCGCCCGGGATCCACGGTAGCAACTCCTTTAAAGATCTCAAAAACATCGACAGACACGATCATCATGAGCGCGGAACCCAGGCATACGAGCGAATAAGTTTTGAACCCCGCTTCTTTCCCGTGAGCCTCACGTTCGAGACCGATCACAGCTCCCAGCAAGGTCGCGACGCTCAATTTTATCGCGAAATCAACGTCCTGCGGTGTCAAACCTAACATAAAAACCCCCTTTGATAAGTACATGGTACATAGAACACGGTACTTAGTATAACAACAGTCTTTGTTTTTTATACAGTACTATGTACCATCTACTAAGTACAACTCTTTAACATTGCTGACCTAAAGTTAAAGCTGGATTTCCTGACATCGTCATCAAAGAACGGCAACCTCGGTGAAAAAGTTCAAACCCCCGCCGTGCGATCATGGCCGCGTTGTCCGTGCTTAAAACAAACGG
>MHFU01000055.1:0-7775 GCA_001804345.1 Omnitrophica bacterium RIFOXYB12_FULL_50_7 | reverse complement strand
CTCGACGAGCCATCCGATCACGGCATGTTGGAAGCTTGCCGCCATATCTTTTTTGGAAGGCGCCGCCGGATTCGGCTTTCGGGTCTTCGGATCATGGAATTGATAAAGCACAGCCGTTTTCACGCCGCTAAAACTGAAATCAAAGCGATGGGCGTCATGCCAAATTTGCTTCCCCATTTTGCTCCGCCGGAGGACGGATCCGTCCAGAGCCTTGTGGCGGAAAATGGGGATTGAGGAGGATTTTTTAAATCTCCCCTGCCCCCTCTTTTCCAAAGAGGGGAAATGATCCGCGAAATTCGTCAAACATCGTCCTAATTTCGGCCGTGTAAATTGGACAGCTTGAGGATCTCCCTCTTTAGCAAGTTTATCCAGAATGGGCCCGCCCGGATAACTGAGCCCCAGGATCTTCGCGACCTTGTCATAAGCTTCACCCACCGCATCATCGACCGTCTCACCCAGGATATGGATCTTCCCCTTTTCACAAAATGTGAGCATCGTGTGCCCACCTGAAACGAGAAGACCAATAAAACGCCTGGGTTCTTTTTGTCCGAAGAAATTCGCGACGAGATGGGCCTCCATGTGGTTGACGCCGACAAGCGGTATCTCGAGCTGATAGGCCAGCGCCTTCGCGAATGCGACACCGACCAAAAGAGAACCGATAAGCCCGGGGCCTTGTGTTACAGCGATCAGATCGAGATCTCCCGGTTTGATCTTGGCCTCACGAAGCGCTTCTTCAAACACGCACTGGATCTGCTCCATGCAATGTCGCGATGCGATCTCCGGCACCACGCCGCCGAATTTCTTATGCCGGAAAAGACTGGAGGAAACAACGTTGGAGAGGATCGTGTCTTTGCCTCTTAAGACCGAACACGATGTTTCATCACAGGAGGTTTCGATTCCGAGGACAAACATTTCATGTCCTCGGGCAACGCTCAACGATCAACGCGCAACGTAAGAACTTTTCCCGACCAGGCGTTGTGCGTTGCGCGTTGTGCGTTGCGCTATTTAGAGAGGTTTTTAAGAAGTATCTCATTAAGCACTTTCGGGTTGGCTTTCCCGCCCGTTTCCTTCATGACCGCGCCAACCAAAGCACCGAGAGCTTTTTGTTTCCCGGCTTTGAATTCCGCGACCGCGGTTGGGTTTGCGGCAATGGCTTTTTCAACGGCCTTTTCGATCAGCCCCGTGTCTGAAACTTGCGTCAGGCCTTTTTCTTTCACGATCACTTCCGCGGCCTTGCCTGTCGCTGCCATTTCCTGAAGCACGTCTTTGGCGGTCTTTCCACTAAGAGTCCCCTGCTCGACAAGACGAATCAAGCCGGCAAGCGCCTGAGGCGAAATGGAGCAATCCTCGATCGCAATATTTTTCGCGTTCAACATGGCGAGAAGTTCCGTCTGGATCCAATTACTCGCAAGCTTCGCGCTCAGGGACAGGTCCTCTTTTCCCAGGATCTGTCCCTTTAAGCAGGCTTCAAAATATTCCGCGAGTTTCCTCTCCTGCGTAAGCACATAAGCATCATATTCGGAGATCCCGTATTCCTTAATGAAACGCTTCGCGCGCTCCAGGGGAAGTTCGGGCAGGGTTTTGCGAATCTCTTCGACAGTCTCACGCGAGAGCGTGAACGGTACAAGATCCGGTTCCGGAAAATAACGGTAATCGTGGGCCTCTTCCTTGGAACGCATCGAAAACGTCGTGCCTTTCGCGTCATTCCAAAGCCGTGTTTCCTGGACGATCGTTTCGCCGTCCCCGATCGCTTCGGTTTGGCGGGTAATCTCATACTGGATCGCTTTCTGCACCATTTTGAAGGAATTCAGATTCTTGATCTCGACTTTGGTCCCGAATTTCTCCTGGCCGACTGGACGAACAGACACGTTCGCGTCGCAGCGCAGGCTTCCCTTTTCCATATCGCAATCGCTCACTTCAATATATTGGAGGATGGCTTTAAGCGCGGTAAGGTAATCGTACGCTTCCTGAGGACTTCGGATGTCCGGCTCGGAAACAATCTCAAGAAGTGGAATACCACCGCGATTATAATCCACGAGACTGCCGTCCGCGATACCCTCATGGAGAAGTTTCCCGGCATCCTCTTCCAGATGCGCTCGTGTGATCCCGATCCGTTTCGTGATAAAGGGGACAGGCACCTTTTTCTTTTCTTCTGAAAAAGGAGCCTGTCCCCCTTTCGTCTCAACATCAAGCCATCCTCTTCCATTCACCGGCATATCGAATTGTGAGATCTGGTAAGCCTTGGGAAGATCCGGATAAAAATAATTCTTCCGATCGAACTTGAGCCGCTCTGCCACCTTACAGTTAAGCGCCAGCCCCACCCGAATCCCAAGCTTCAGTGCCACCTCGTTTAAAACCGGCAACGATCCCGGCCAGCCAAGACACACCGGACACGTATTCCTGTTCCCCTCTGCGCCGAACATCGTGGCGCAAGAACAGAACAGCTTGCTCTTCGTCTTCAGCTGTACGTGGACTTCTAGACCTATTACGGGTTCATATTGCATATTTAGCTCAAAGCACAAGGCTCAAGGCACAAGGTATTTGACTTTGACCTTTGAGCTTTGCCCTTTGCGCCATTTTTGTGGACCTCAAGTCCGATTACTGGTTCGTAGTTCATAGCTTCGGTTTCTTTTTGTAGATCCCTGTTTCCTGCTCAAACGAATACGCCGCGCGGAGCATGGTGGATTCGTCGAACGGTCGGGCCATGAGCTGCAGGCCGATCGGTAGCTCACAACCTTGGTGACTGTCACTGTTGGTGACAGTCACTTTTTTAAAGCCGCACGGCAGAGACATCGCGGGAATGCCGGCCAGGTTCGCGGGGATTGTAAAAATATCGGAGAGATACATGGCGATCGGATCCGCAGCCTTTTCGCCGATCTTGAACGCCGCGGTCGGGGACGTCGGCGACAGGATCACATCGACTTCCTTAAATGCCCTCTCGAAATCCTGACGAATGAGCGTGCGAACCTTTTGCCCTTTCAAGTAATACGCTTCGTAATAACCGGCAGAAAGAACGAATGTCCCGAGCAGAATACGCCGTTTGGCTTCCTGCCCGAATCCCTGATCGCGCGTTTCAAAATACATTTCACGGAGGTCTTTGGACGGCACACGCAATCCATATTCCACGCCATCGAAACGACCAAGATTCGAGCTCGCTTCGGCAACAGCCACGATATAGTACACAGCCACCGAATGCTCCGTGTGCGGCAGTGAGATCATTTTGATTTCAGCACCAAGCTTCTTATAGATCTCCGCGGCTTGCCGAACGCTTTTCTCGACTTCCGGATCAATGCCTTCAATGAAATATTCCTTGGGAAGTCCGATCCTGAGTCCTTTCACGTCCCGCTTGAGCGCCTGTGTAAAATCCGGCACCTTCTCCGGCGACGAAGTGGAGTCCTTCGGATCATGACCGCAAAGGATATTCATAAGGATGGCGGCATCTTCCACGGTCTTGGTGAGAGGACCGATCTGGTCAAAGCTTGAGCCGAACGCGATAAGACCGTAACGCGACACGCGCCCATAAGTGGGCTTCACACCCACCACGCCACAAAGCGCCGCGGGCTGGCGGATCGAACCACCGGTGTCAGAACCGAGTGCCGCAAGCGTCATGTCTGCCGCAACCGAAGCCGCACAGCCGCCGCTGGAGCCGCCCGGAACACGCTCAAGGTCCCAGGGATTCCGGCACGGACCAAACGCGGAAGTTTCGCACGAAGAGCCGAACGCGAACTCATCCATATTGCACTGCCCGAAAAGCGTCGCGCCCGCGTTCTTCAATTTTTCGATCACAGTCGCGTCGTAGGGCGGCACATGCTTTGCCAGGATCTTCGACGCACAGGTCACTTCCCTGCCGTCGATACAGATGTTGTCTTTGATGGAGATAGGAACACCTGCCAGCGGTAAGCGTTCAGCAGTAAGCGGTAAGTTAATATCGGAAGCATTGAACCTCAAAAAAGCATTCACGCGAGGATTCAATGCTTCGGCACGTTTCGCGAAAGCGTCCAGGATCGGCTGAGCGCTGTCTTTTTTCGCGAGCTCGATTGCTTCCTTAAGCGTGAGGGAACAAAGATTGTCCATTCTATCTTCCCTCTCCACCCTGTCCACACCGGGTGTGTACAGGGTTGTACACACCCGGTGTGGACAGGGTGAAAGACGTGATCATCTTTGCACCACTTTGGGAACTTTGAAGAAAGAGCCCTCGGTCTCTGGAGCGTGCTGAAGAGCCTTCCGGGCAGCGTCCGTCGGCTTGGCCTCATCCGCACGGAACACGTTCTCCATATTGAGGACATGACTCGTGGGCTCGACATCCTTGGTGTCCAGAACATCCAGCTTCTTAACATACTCGAGGATTGCTCCGAGATCTTGGGCGAGCTTATGCTTTTCTTCGGGTTTTAGATTGAGCCGCGCGAGTTCCGAAATTTTTTCGATATTAATTTCCATTGGATTCCTTGATCGAGGGTTAAAATCAGCAACATTCTGCCCGAAGGTAGCGGGAGTGTCAAATGATCGCAATTCTTAGGGTGCGCCACCGTAACTGCGAAACGTCAAACAAGGAGAAAGAAGCCGAGCGCGCGAGTGAGTCCTGCCACGCTGGGGCAGGACGAACGATCGTGAGGCACACGACTTCTTTCTCCGGCATGCTCGCACCTACGGTGGTACACCCCAATTCTTATCAATTTCAGACAAGGATGAAAGAGGGCAATCTTGCTCCTACTGAGCCCCTGTGAACACACCGCGGCGAGGCTATGGGCAGATCCGCCCCTACTTTTGTTCAGAAGCAGAACAGCCGCTGCCTTGAACGCCGAGCTTCTTCAGAATCTTTTCCGCCAGACACCATCCGGTAAAAGCAGACTGAACAAGATTTGCACCGATGAGCGCAGTCCAGATCAGCCACCAGGGGCTTACCCAGGCCGCCAACGCGACGCTCATTAGAATGAAGATTCCCGCGATAATACGAACATATTTTTCCAAGGTCATGGTTTCTCCTTTCAGGAGAGCAAGGCGCACGGGGTACGGCGTACCGCGAAAACTGAACGTGAAACGCCGTACGCCTTACGCCGTACTATTTTTCTTGGCCATCATGTAATAAAAAACTGGTACTGCCGTTCGAGAAAGAATCGTCGAAGCAATCTCACCGGCCATCAACGCTACCGCCAGCCCCTGAAAGATTGGATCGAACAGGATCACGGAAGCCCCCACCACCACCGCCGCGGCCGTCAAAAGCATTGGCCGAAACCGCTTTACCCCGGCATCGATCACCGCTTCTTCAAGCGGCATACCCTCCGAACGCCGGAGCTCGATAAAATCCACAAGAATGATGGAATTCCGGACCACGATCCCGGCACCCGCGATCATTCCGATCATGGAGGTCGCGGTAAAAAACACCCCGCCCAGCCAATGTGCGGGTAAAATCCCCACAAGCGTGAGGGGGATCGGAAGCATGATGATCCACGGCGTCTTGAATGACTGGAACCAACCAACCACGAGCGCATAGATCAGAAGAAGCACGAATGCGAACGCGATCCCAAGATCGCGAAATACTTCATAGGTAATCTGCCATTCCCCGTCCCACTTAAGCGTCCACCGGTCAGTCGTGGGTGGCTGACCATTAAAAAGCTGATCGATCGTCTTCTGCCCCTCAGAGTTCTCCGGAACAGATATTTTCGCGATCTCTTTCTTGAGCTTCAGGATTGCGTAAGACGGACTCTCAAATTTTCCAGCCACGTCGGCGATCACATACGAAACCCGCATCAGGTTCTTGTGATAGATTGCGGGGTCCTTCGCGTCTTTTTCGATATCCACAAGCTCCCGTACCGGGATCGGATTCCCGTAACGAGAAAGAAGAGTCATATTAAGGATGCTGTCCATCCCCGCGCGCTTTTCCTTAGGTAAACGCAGGAGGATCTCGACCGGCTCGTATTCTTCGGAAAGATGCGCCAAATCCACGGTCATTCCTCCCACCGCGGTCGTAATGACTTCCGCGATCTGCGTGACCGGAATCCCGTTCAGCGATGCTTTTTGTGTATTCACCCGGAGGCGCACAAGTTTCTCAGGCGATTGGACATAGGTATCGATGTCGGTCACGCCTTCGCTTGAAGCGAGAAGGCCTTCGATCTGCTTCGCAAGCTCTGTTTGTCCTTCCAGAGTGGGGCCATAAATTTCAAGCACGAGCGTCGAAAGCACGGGCGGCCCGGGAGGAACCTCGGCAACCTGAACATGACCACTGTATCGTTTCACGATCTCATGGATCTTCGGCCGCACGGCCTTTGCAATATCGTGACTTTGCCGTTTGCGATCATGCTTCCCCGCGAGATTCACCTGAAGATCTGCCTGGTGAGGCTTGGAACGCAGAAAATAATGACGCACGAGCCCGTTAAAATTATAAGGCGCGGCAGTTCCGACATACATTTCGATATCCTTCACCTCCGGGACCGTCACGAGATAATCTGCGATCTTCCGGATCGCTTCACGAGTCTTGGCAACCGGTGTTCCATCAGGCATGTTGAGCACGACCTGAAATTCATTTTTATTGTCAAAGGGCAGCATCTTCATCCGCACCAGCTTAAGAGGCACAAGCATCACGGCCGCGATAAGCATCCCTCCCAGCGCCCACAAGAATATCCGACGGACTTTGGGATTATGAATAAGCGGATTCATGTAGGAACGATAGAGGCGCGTGAGAAAATCTTCCTTTTCACCTTCGTGATAAATTTTAAGTTTCCCCTGCGCGAACGCCTTCCCCAGAATCTGATACGCAGCCCAGGGGGTAGCCACGAACGCCACGAACATCGAGAACACCATGGCCGCGCTCGCGCCGATCGGGATAGGCCGCATGTAGGGCCCCATGAGCCCGCTCACAAAAGCCATCGGAAGGATCGCCGCGATCACGGTGAGCGTCGCAAGAATCAAGGGACTGCGGACCTCGTTCACGGCCTCGATCGTGATATCAAGAATGGACTTCCCTTTATTATCCGCAAGCCGGAGATGCCGGACGATGTTTTCCACGTCCACAATCGGGTCATCAACCAGGATTCCAATTGAGAAGATCAGCGCAAAAAGCGTAATACGGTTCAGTGTGAATCCCAAAAAATAAAAAGTCGCAAGCGTCAAAGCCAGAGTCATGGGGATCGCGATCGCCACCACACCGGATTCGCGCCGCCCGAGAGACCACGCAATTAAAACGCTTACACCGAACACCGCGATCGCCATGTGAAAAAGCAATTCGTCAGATTTTTCCTTCGCCGTTTCTCCATAGTCACGCGTGACGGTCATTTCGATATCTTGGGGGAGCGTTGCCGCAGGAAGCTCCTTCACCGTATGTAGAACCACCTCCGACAAATGCGCCGCATTCGCACCTTTTCGCTTCGAGATCGAAAGCGTCACAGCGTCAAACGGTCCTTTGTCCTTCGCCTTCGAAGCGGGCCCGAAAAATATCTCCGTCGCACATTCTTCCTCATCCGGCCCATCCACGACACTGGCAATATCCTTCATCGTCACAACACTCCCCGCGCTCACACCGACCACAAGATGCTCGAGATCGGACTTGGTGCGAAAAAACGAGTTTGCCTCGACCTCTTCGAGCTCCGAGACGCTTTCAAGATGCCCGGCATTTTGTTTGACATTAGCCGCGCGGATCAGCTGGCCTATCTCAAGAGGGTTCATGAGACGAGCCTTCAATTTTTCTTCGTCGAAAAAGACCTGGAACTGACGCTTACGACCGCCGGTGATGTGAGTCTCCGAAACATCGGGAATGGCGTTCACGATATTTTGGACATTCG
>MHFU01000054.1:8938-12039 GCA_001804345.1 Omnitrophica bacterium RIFOXYB12_FULL_50_7 | reverse complement strand
TGTTGAGTACTCCATTATGTTGAGTTGATTGCGCAACCCCTTTATTTTCAAGCCTCCTACACGAATTTACTCAACATAATAATCAGGTTTAAACCAAGCTGAGCCAGCTAATGACGTCGTGATTTTTCTTAATGAGCCGTTTTAGTTCCGCTGATTTTCCCATGGAGCGACAAAGCGAAAGGGCTTTTCGTTTCATCTCAAGGTCTATTTCGACATAGATATGGGTTGTGGACAAACTCACATGGCCGAGCCAGCTTTTAATGACTGTGAGATCCACGCCTGCTTGTAGTAGATGCATTGCTGTGGTGTGACGAAAGGTATGGGGACTGACTTTTTTAGCGGCTAAACTGGGACATTGGGAAGTCGCTTGAGCAATCCTTGTTTGGATAATATGCCCAATGCCAAACCGAGTTAACGATTCTCCTCGTGAATTGACAAAGACTTTGGCCTCGGGCTTATCAAGGATGGCTCGATTTGCGAGGTAAGTTTTCAACAAAGATGCTGTTTCTGGCCAAAGGGGCACTTGCCTGATTTTACGCCCTTTCCCGGTGATCGTAACCCATGGCGGATCTTGCAACTGGAAAGTGCCCACCGACAGATCACAGGCTTCTTGAACACGGGCTCCCGTGTTGTATAAGAACTGAAGGAGCACATAGTCCCGCTGTCCCGAAGATGTTTTTCGGTTGATGGCACTGAGGATAGCTTTGATTTCTTTTACATCCAAATATCCCATAAGGGGTTTCGCGGCTCTCTTCAGAGGGATCGAGATGACTTTCTGGTATTGACCTACCCGCAAAGTGTCTTGCGTGATCAAGTACGAGAAAAATGTTTTTAATGCGGCAAGTCGTAAGTTTCTGGTTACAGCGGAGTTTTTCCGCTGTTGTTCAATCTCCTTGAGGAAAGCCAAAACAGTATCCGCATCAAGATCCTCTAAAACCAATCTTGAAACGGATTTGTTTCTAAAATTTGAAACGAACAGAAGGAACAGTTTTAAGGCGTCGCGGTAGGCTAGAACTGTATTGGGACTCAGCCCCCGCGTCTGAGTTAGATAACCTTGAAAAAAATGTTGGACGTATTGCAGAAGTACTTTTGATTGATTCATATTTTACCCTTTCTGTTTAAGCTTGATGAATGTGGCGACAAAACTGTTGCCCAGCGGTTTGCAGAAGTTTCAGTGAAGGGTGGAGATAAATTTGAGTGTGAGAGATATTGGCGTGACCCAAGTAAGTAGCGAGAATGGGAAGATACGCTGTCGGGTCTTTCCCGGATTCATAAAATTCATTGAGCCAACGGGTTGCAAATGAATGGCGAAAATCATGAATTCTGGGACGCCTCCCCTGACAGGTTTTAATTCCAAGCTGTTGGATGATGTTGCAAAAACCATGTTGAATTCCGCGGCAGCCATATCGTTGTCCTCGCCGATTGAGAAAAAAAGGAGCCATGGAATGACAGCTGTATCCATGTCTGGATCTCCGATCGCGATACTCCCTTAGAGCCCGTGTTGATGATGAAGACAATGGAACCAGTCTTGATTTCAGGAATTTCGTTTGCCGGATATGTATCACTCCCGTCTCAAGATCCACGTCGCCAATGTTCAAATGCAAAGCCTCGCTGATTCGCATTCCAGAGACCCATAGAAGAGAAAAGATTGCAGCTAAAGTATGTGGCCGCAATGATTCCGGTGGCCCTAACCGATGAGCAATGCGCAGAATGCTTTGTAGCTCTGTCTCGCTATAGATATGGGGCCGCACCTCTATCTTTGCCGGAGGAAGCAGTTTTCTCCCCGGGATATAAGTCTTCGGATTTAAATGAAACAGAAAACGGCAAAACTGCCGGAGTAAAGAGGCGTGATGCTGTTGAGAAGTCGAACGCAGATGCTGCTTGGTTTCCAAATATCCGACAACCATCTTTCGAGTTATTTGCTTTGCCTTTGGAAAATGGGCCGCCAGATACTGATCAAAAACATTCAAGATGCATTCAGCGGACTTAAGCGCAACTCCGAATGATCTGTGAAGTGCTAAATATCGTTTCATCATGTGTCCCATAGGACCCGTGAATTTGTTTTTCATGGCAACACCTCCGGCCACTCACAGGCAAGGAGCCTGAGATGAGGGAGATCCACCTTGGTATAAATGAAAGTGGTGTTGATGGACCGATGCCCCAATAGGTCAGCAATGGTTTTGATGGGTACTTCTTGTTCCATGAGCCGTGTCGCAAAGGCATGGCGAATTGAATGCCAACCATGAATTTTCGATTTAATATCATCAAGTTTGTGGCAGCTCTTCAAAAAGGGTTTTAAATTGACGTTTACACTTAAGGGTCTCTGATGATCCCCTTTAACCGTGAGAAACAGCTGAGGGAACGGGGCATTGCCGCGATCTTTGCGAATATAATTAAGCAATGCTTGGGCGACATCTTTTTGCAACGGGAAGGATAAGGGCTTTCCTCTCTTGAAAGATTTAAAGTTAATTAGGCCCTCGTTCCATTTAATGTCGGAGACTCGAAGACCCAACGCTTGTCCGATTCGAACCCCATAAGTGACCAGCAATTGGAGAATCGCATAATTTCGGCGTCCGCGACGTGTTCTTTTGTCTGGCGCTGACAATAGTTTTTTTGTCCAGCTCCAAGGGATTACTCGTGGGAGGCTGGCCAATTGGGGAGTTGCAATGGTCGGTACTGCAGGAGCCATATCGCGATTCAAATAGCCCCGGAAGTGAAGAAACCTCAAGAAGCTTCTTATGGATGAATTTAGTTGCTTGCCACTCGCCCGGCTCAAAAGTTTTGTGCTTTTAATAATGTAATCATGAATCGCATTGGCGGTAAGACCGTAGATTTTGGGTGGAGTCGCACGATCTTTTAAATCGTCCAGGAATGCGGCAACATCTTTTCGTCGGACTTCTATTGTGGCTTGTCCGATGCATTGATGGTCCTGAAGAAAGGCGAGATATTCGGTGAGGACTTTAGAGGATGTAGCGATCCTCTTTTCTGGACGATGATTGATCATAGATACCTCCTGCTTTTTAGAACAAAGCAGAAGGCATCGCGCATTCGGAGTCAAATATTATGTTGAGTAAATTCGTGTAGAAGGCTTGAAAATAAAG
>MHFU01000054.1:0-8806 GCA_001804345.1 Omnitrophica bacterium RIFOXYB12_FULL_50_7 | reverse complement strand
AACCCGACTTCCGGAACGGGTTCCGCGCAAATCACATCTAATTTCGCGTTATCTAACCGATGTAAGCAAGAAAACAAATTTGCGGCAGCTTCTTTTAAGTCGCCCGAGGATGACAGCACTTCCACAACACGAAAGGATGCATCATTTTGCAGGGTCTTAAATGCAAGGAGGCCTATTTTTCCATTGGGCACAAACCGATCACCGTTCAAAATCTTAATAGGAGTGCGTGGCGAATAATGACTTGGTAATTGGCCGGACGACTTCGGGTTGGACAAGATTTCATTCCCCTTGAGAACGGTTCGGTCGAGCGCCTTTTCAATCTCTTCAATAGGAATTCCACCGGGTCTTAAAAGAGTAGGCATACCTCCGGAAAGATCGAGAATAGTTGATTCTATTCCCACTGAGCACTGGCCTGAGTCCAAAATTAAATCAACTTTGTCTCCCAATTGTTCCGCCACATGAACAGCCGTCGTTGGACTTAAGAATCCGAAAGGATTAGCGCTCGGAGCTGCGATCGGCGTTCCTGCCAACTGAATAAGACGGAGCGCGACGCTGTGAGAGGGCATACGAACGGCAACGGTCGGAAGACCGGCGGTAACAATATCCGGCACGGTTTTATGTTTGGGGAGGACCAGCGTTAAAGGTCCCGACCAGAATTTTTTCATTAGTTTTTTAGCTAGCGCATTGACAGAGGAACACAGCTTTTCCATGCCGCTAAAATCTGCGATATGAACAATGAGCGGGTCAAAACTGGGACGATTTTTAATTTCGAAAACCCGCGCAACTGCCTGCGGATTGAAGGCATCTGCCCCGAGCCCATAGACGGTCTCGGTAGGAAAAGCCACGACTCCCCCATTTCGTATAAGAGCTGCCGCCCGTTCGATGTTTTCAGTTGTAGAACCAAGAAAATTTTTCATTTTATGCAGCACCTTGCGGAAAAAGCTAAAGATACGGGAGCGTAATTATGGAAGTTCGGAATCCGCGCGGATCTTATTCGCCTGATCCCGAACTGGATCTGAAAAGAAATCCCAAAGAAAAAACGTTTTGTTTGTTACGCGCGCTGATCGATCGGGATGTAGCTTGTCTTGGCGGGTCCCGTATAGATCTGGCGGGGCCGGCCGATACGCGGGGGTTTCGTTTCGCGCATTTCCTTCCAGTGCGCGATCCAACCCGGAACACGTCCTATGGCGAACATCACGGGGAACATGGCCGTGGGGATCCCGAGAAAGTTATAGATCAGACCGCTGTAAAAGTCGACATTGGGATAAAGCTTCCGGCTGATAAAAAAATCCTCCTTGAGCGCCCGTTCTTCCAGCCTCAGGGCGATCTCGAGAAGCTCCTCTTTGCCTTGAAATTTGCTCTTCCCATGGACCAGCTTATGGAATGCTTCCTTGAGAACTTTCGCGCGGGGATCAAAGGTTTTGTAAACACGATGTCCAAAACCGGACAAACGCTTCGTCGAGCCCGGCTTCATCGCTTCATTGATGTACTGATCGATCTTCTCGCCGGAGGTATGAATATCCTCCAGCATTTCCATAACCTCCTGATTGGCGCCGCCATGCAGGGGACCCCAAAGTGCGCAGATACCGGCTGCCACCGAAGCGAACAAGTTCGTCCGGGCGCTTCCGACCAACCGTACGGTCGAGGTACTGCAATTCTGTTCATGATCGGCATGAAGGATCAGGACCAGCTCAAGAGCCCGGGTCATCTCGGGATCCGGAACATAGTCTTTCCCCGGATCCGAAAACATCATGTGCAAAAAGTTCTGGCAATATTTAAAATCTTGACGGGGGTGAATGAACGGCTCCCCCATGGATTTTCTGTAGGAATAGGCCGCGATCGTCCTGGCTTTGGAGATCAGCTGGAATGCCGTTGAGGTGATCTCACTTTCATCGCGCTTCGGATCAAGGGAATACGGATAATACCCGGACAGGGCCGATACGACCGAGCACAAAATAGCCATCGGGTGCGTCGCGCTCGGGAAACCGCCAAAAAACTTTTTGACATCTTCGTGCAGCGGCGCGTTTTCGGTCAAACCGTTGGAAAAAGCGGTAAGCTCTTTAGCCGTCGGAAGTTTCCCGAAGATCAGCAGATAGGCCGTTTCAATAAAAGAAGATTTTTCTGCGAGTTCCTCGATGGGTATGCCGCGGTACCGCAAGATCCCTTTATCGCCGTCAATGAAAGTAATGTTGCTTGTGCAGGATCCCGTGTTCATGTAACCGGGGTCCACGGTGATATGCCCTGTCGCTTCACGCAACATTGAAATATCGATTCCGCGTTCGTTCTCGGTCCCCTCATAAATGGGAAGCTCCAGACACTTGTCCCCAACCTTCAGTTCCGCTTTTCCAACGTTTTCGTAACGATTCATTTTCCGACCCTCCCGAAGAATTTTTGTTTCTCATTAAGCTTCGTATTTTTTTCTTCCACCCCTATTGATAACATCGATAATGTAGATCCTAGCCATGGATTTTCCCCCTCTCAAGCAACTTGATTGGCGAATTTTTCAAATCTGCACCCTCATGGACACAAACCTGGTCACCCAACGGATTATCTTCCACGCCTGGCTACGCCAAAGAAACGCTACAGCCAAGGTTCCGCCATTTCGTCTCTGTTCTCTAAAGAAAGTGATCCCCTTCTTCACGCACTACCCTGTGGAAATGCGGAAAAATATGCGGTGAAACATTACGTTATGGTCAATATTTGTTTTACCTGCTCCGCAACTAAGGCTTCCACGTTGAATGGTTGGGCAGACCGCCTAAAAGCGGCCTCCGCATTGTAAGCCATGACTTCAAGAGGACTGTTACGATGGCCGAATCTTTCGAGACCATCAGCATAAACAGCAAGAAACCGCTCCGGGCCGAGGATGCGCCATTGGAGAACATGAATTAGTTCGTGGAAATACAATCCCTCGTCGGCCGCGTGGTCCTGCTTTAAAAAAAACGTATCGAGATAAGTAATACCTCCATAATCATTCTTTTCAAACTCAGAGAACTGTTCAAGTCCCATGGATGCCAACGGCGGAACAGGAACCCGGTCCACAACAACAAACTTGGCGGAAGCCAGGAAATCTTTGTCAAAATAAAGCGGCAGTCGTGGAAACCCGGTAGTTGCTACAGCTCTTGCTTGAGATTCATAACCGACCAAGACCCGGCCGATCCACTCCAAGATCCGAGGGTAGACAGCTTGGAACTGTTTGGGTGCGAGACGAGACGTGTTCACAACTCTCCCAAAACGCGTCGGAACATGAATCGGAAAAGAGAGTCAAGATTTTCCATGATCAGGCTCTTAGCCATGCCCCCCATCAAGCAACTTGACTGGCGAATTTTTCGATCCGATTCAGACCTTCGATGATATTCTCCATGGAAGTGGCGTAAGAAAGCCTTATATACCGGTCATCGCCGAACACGCAGCCGGGAACAACCGCAACCCAGACATCGCTTAGAAGCATATCCGTTAATGCGAAAGAATCTTTGATTGCTTCCCCCCCAAAGCTTTTGCCCAGGATCTTCGAGATATCGACCCAGCAATAAAAAGCGCCCTGCGGATTTGAAACGCTAAGCCCCTTTATAGCGTTGACCTTCTCCACCATATAGTCCCGTCTCTTCCTGAATTCTCCGGTCATCGTTTTCAAATCATCCTGAACACCGTTTAACGCCTCAACGCTGGCAACCTGCGAGATCGAGGTAGGATTCGAGGTGGAATGATCCTGCAGATTCGACATCGCCTGGATGATCTCTTTCGGCCCGGCGGCATACCCGATACGCCAACCCGTCATCGAATAGACCTTGGAAACTCCATTGACTACGATCGTTTGTTTTCTGATATCTTCCCCAAGCGAAGCAATACTGATATGCTTCGCCTCATAAATGATTTTTTCATAGATTTCATCGGAGATACAATAAATTCCCGCCTTAACGATGATTTCTTTCAGCTCTTTCATTTCATCTTCGTTATAAACCATCCCCGTAGGATTCGACGGTGAATTGAGAATGAAAAGCTTGGTTTTTGAGGTGATGGCGTCCTTTAATTGCTTGGCGGTAATCTTAAAATCGCTTTCCTTCGTGGTCTCAATGATGACGGGGATAGCGCCAGCCACCTTGATCATCTCGGCATAACTCACCCAATACGGCGCAGGCAAAATGACCTCATCCCCTTCATCACACAACGTCAGGATCGCGTTAAATAGGGAATGTTTAGCCCCGCAGGAAACAATGACTTCTTCGGGAGAATAAATCAACCCATTATCCATCTTAAATTTTAGACAGATGGCGTCTTTTAGTTCTTTGATCCCCGAAGTGGGGGTATATTTCGTAAAACCCTTATCGATCGCCCTCTTTGCCGACTCTTTAATGTTAAGCGGCGTATCAAAATCGGGTTCGCCCGCACCAAAACCGACAACATTAATTCCTTCCGATTGCATTTTTTTCGCCTTGGCCGTGATGCTCAAGGTCGGCGACGGAGCGATTTGACTTATTCTCTTGGATATTGGCATGACACACCCTCCTGTGGATTAATTATGTTCTCGACTTCTGGATATCTTATTGAGCTTATTTTTTTCTTCTACTTCCATAGCGATCTGCTCTTTAAACGCCTTTAGTTTTTCTCTGAGATTCGGATATTTTACGCCTAGAATTTGCGCGGCCAATATAGCCGAATTCTTTGCGCCGGCTTTACCGGTTGCGACGCAAGCCACAGGCACTCCCGAAGGCATTTGCACCATGGAAAGAAGCGAATCTAAACCGCCTGAAATTGGCGTCTGCATAGGCACGCCGATCACCGGAAGTACAGTCCAAGCGGCCACGACTCCGGCTAAATGCGCGGCTCCCCCGGCAGCGGCAATAATGACTTCAAGCCCTCGGGTTTCTGCAGTCGATGCGTATTCATGGGCTCTCTGTGGCGTGCGGTGCGCGGAAATAATATTCACTTCATAGCCGATACCAAACTTCTCCAGAGTCGTCGTTGACTCCTTCATAGTTTCCAGATCGGAGTCGCTTCCCATGACAATACCGACCAAAATCTTCTCAGACATCTGTTACTCCTCCTTTTTGTATCCTTTGACGAGCATCATATTCGTTTTGACCACCTTGCGGCCGAACGATTTGTGCTCTTCCCTTGTCGGCTGCAATAAACCCGCCTCAAACTGAGTGGTGATTGCTGAATTATTAGGGATAAGCCTGTCCGAAGGGACCTTGACCCCCTCGACAGTCGACAAACTTTTGATAAAGACACCGCCTCCGAGCGAGGACCGAAAAACAACGGACCCGAAGCCGACGAAACATTTTTTGCCAATCTTACAGGGGCCGTGAACGATACAAGCATGCGATAAAGATGCGCTTTCTCCGACAATTACGGAACTTCCCGCAAGCGCGTGGATGACAACCCTGTCTTGGACATTAACATTATTTTTGATAACGATCGAGCTGCCCGGTTCATCGGCTCTAATAACCGCCCCAGGCCCTACAAAAACATTCCGGCCAATCCTGATTTTTCCAATGATGACAGCGGTTGGATGAACGTAAGCCGTTCTGTGAATGTGGAGCGATCTTTCCATAGAAAGGCTCCCTCAAAGAGTCATCCCGGTGAGCATATTGAGAGCCTGGAGATATTTTTCACTTGTCTTTCTGACTATCTCCTCAGGGAGTTCCGGCCCAGGAGGAGTTTTGTTCCAATCGAGTGTTTCAAGGTAATCCCGAACGAACTGCTTATCAAAGCTCGGTTGCGGTCCGCCCGGTTCGTATTGATCTTTTGGCCAAAAACGAGATGAATCCGGGGTAAGCACCTCATCAATAAGGATGATCTCATCGTCAAAGATGCCGAACTCAAACTTTGTGTCAGCAAGAATAATGCCTTTGGATTCAGCATAGCGGCTTGCTTTCTCATATATAGCAATGCTCGTTTTTTGAAGCGTCCTCGTTATGTCCTTTCCGAGCTCTTTCTCGACGTATTCTTGGGACACATTGATGTCGTGCCCGACTTCTTCCTTGGTGGACGGAGTAAAAATCGGCTCAGGAAGTCTGGACGATTCTTTAAGCCCCGAAGGTAATTTAATTTCGCATACAGATTGCGATTTTTGGTATTCCTTCCATCCGGAACCCGAAAGATACCCCCGCACGATACATTCAACCGGGACCACTCGGGCCTTTTTTACCAACATCGAACGGCCTTCGAGAATTTCCGAGTAGACTTGAAGCTCTTTCGGATAATCTCTGACCTCAGCTGAAATGAAGTGATTGGGAATGATATCCTTGATGAATTCAAACCAGAAGAGGGACAACTTCGTGAGAATCTTGCCTTTGTTCGGGATGCACGTTGGCAATACCACGTCAAAACACGAGATCCGGTCCGTGGATATGATCAACAGCTTATCGCCTAAATCATAAACGTCGCGGACCTTTCCCCGTTTTAGAAAATCCGCTTCTTGAAAATTGGTTGAACGAAGCGTTTCCTGCATCATGTTGGCCTCTCCTTCATTTAGTTTCTACATCCAGACTGTTTTTTTTGACTTTATCTCGGCCTGTGTTACCGCATAGATTGCGTCAACGATCTCGTCGGGTTCAAACCAGAGTTTTATTTCTCTTTCCGCCTCTTCTTCATTACTCGAACAATGCAGAACGTTTTCAAACAGGCCCGCAGAAGTTAAGCGTCCATACTGACCTCTGATGCTCGTCGGCTCAGCAATTTCCGGGTTGGTCGACCCGGCCAGCTTTCTTACTTTGTCTATTGCATCATCGCCTTCGTATATCAGCGCTAAAACCCTGTGATACTGCTCCCCATAGAGTTCTCCGCAGATATATTTGAGCACTTCTTCAAAAAAAGGCCTCTCTTTCAAGTGCGCGTAATGCCTTTCCGCCAATTCCCTGGAAACACGCACGACCTTGGCTCCGACAATACGCAGCTTGGCCTCTGATAACCGGGTCAAAATATTTCCGGTCAAAGATTTCTTCAGCCCGTCAGGCTTAATGATAACGAGGGTCTGTTGCATGTTCATCCCACTTTGGCGGTCAAAGCATCCAATTCCTGTCTCATCTCCGAGGGCATACGGTCTTTAAATTGGTTAAAAAACGTTTCGATATCCTGAAGTTCACCCGCCCACTCTGAAGGATCAACTGCGAAAAGTTTTTCCGCGGTTTCCTTCGACATATTGAGACCTGAAAGATCAAAATCCTTTGTCTCAGGAATGGCGCCGATCGGGGTTTCCTTGGCGCCGACTCTGCCTTCAATGCGGTCAATGATCCACTTTATGACGCGGATATTGTCGCCAAAACCCGGCCACATGAATTTTCCGGCCTCGTCGGTACGGAACCAGTTAATGGAGAAGATCTTGGGCGCATTCTTGAGCTTCTTCCCGACGTTCAGCCAGTGGGTGAAATAATCACCCATGTTGTAGCCGCAGAAAGGAAGCATAGCCATGGGATCGCGGCGTGTGGCGCCGACGGTCAGAGACGATGCGGCGGCGGTGATTTCAGAACCCATTCGGGTGCCGAAAAAGACGCCCTGCTGCCAGCTCGTGGCTTCCGCGACAAGCGGGATAAGTCTTGCGCGCTTTCCGCCAAAAAGGATCGCCGAGATGGGAACGCCTTGAGGGTTATCGACTTCCTTGGAGAGAGTGGGACAGTTATACATAGAAACCGTGAACCTGGAATTGGCGTGCGCGGCTTTCGTTCCTTTGGAAGGATCCCAGGCCTGGCCTTGCCAATCGATGACATTCTTAGGGACCGCGCCATCCAAACCTTCCCACCAGGGTTCATTTGCGTCAGTGTCGAGCGCGGTATTGGTGAAAAGGGTTGGAAAGAATTTATTGTTTTTTAGCGTCTCGATCATCTTGGGGTTCGTCTTGCTTGATGTCCCGGGAGCAACGCCAAAGAATCCGGCCTCAGGGTTGATGGCATAAAGCCGTCCGTCAGGACCCACATTGAGCCATGCGATATCATCGCCCACGGTCCAGACCTTGTAGCCCGGAAGCGCCGACTGCATGAGTGCGAGATTGGTCTTACCGCAGGCGGAGGGAAGTGCCGCGGCGATGTATGTGACCTTGCCCTTCGGATCCTCGATCCCCATGATGAGCATGTGTTCGGCCAGCCAGCCTTCTTTTTGTCCCAGGCACGAAGCGATGCGCAGGGCAAAACATTTTTTGCCGAGCAGGGCATTGCCACCGTAACCGGAACCAAAGCTCTGGACCAGGTTCTCCTGCGGGAAGTGCATGATAAAGCGGCGTTCAGGGTTGAGGTCCCCCACGGAATGGAGGCCGCGAACGAAATTCTCAGAATTCCCGATACGGTCGAGCGCTTCTTTTCCCATGCGGGTCATGATACGCATGCTGACCGCGACGTAACAATTGTCGGTGATCTGCACACAGGCTTTGGCATAAGGGGATTTCGGATGCCCCATCATGTAGGGCATGACGTACATCATGCGGCCCTTCATGCAGCCGTCAAAGAGTGCCGTCATTTTCATCTTGGCTTCTTTCGGGTCCATCCAGTTGTTGTTGGGGCCCGCGGTCTCCTTGTCCGGGTGACAGACGAAGGTCAGCTGTTCGGTGCGGGCGACGTCATTGGGATGAGACTGGTGGTAATAGGCGCCCGGCCAATGCTTGTCGTTCAGCTTTTGAAAGACGGGATGACCATTGATCGTTTCTTCCTTCATACCGATCTCAATCAGCTTCTTGGCTTCGGCTTCTGTGCCATCGCACCAGTAGATCTTGGAAGGCTTGGTCAGTTTAGCTTGCTCTTCTACCCATCGTTCAAGTGGCGTTGCCATAGCTTTGGTCTCCTTTTAAGGTTATAAAAACAAAAAAGCCAACATCGTT
>MHFU01000053.1:15752-23444 GCA_001804345.1 Omnitrophica bacterium RIFOXYB12_FULL_50_7 | reverse complement strand
CAGAAGTCCCAGGATGATGAGGAAATTCCCGAGATAAAGAGGGTTTCGAACGAACGAATACAGACCCTTGGTGTTCAGACTTTCCGCAACCTGGCGCTCTGTATTACGTCCCGACGTGCCTAGGGGAACGAAGCCCGCCACGAGGCAGCGGATCACGAGTCCCGTAAAAGAAATAAGGATGCAAATCGTTTTCCAAAGGCCGCCGGAAAAACCGGTAAAAAAAGGATGCGTGTATTGGGGATCCAGGAGCGCGGCCACGACAAGAGGTCCTACCAGGAGTGGAAGATAACTTCTGCCGCGGAAAAGGAACTCGCCTTGTTTTTCATAAGTTTCTTTGAGTGCCATAAAGACCTTTCAGGTTCTGTGACCGTTCAAATATCCAGGATACCAAATTGTACCCGTCATTCTGAGTCCGAAGGACGAAGAATCTCAATCGCCCGAGATCCTTCGGCGAAATGCGCCTCAGGATGACGCTGAGGTTACCACTTTTTGAAAACAAAAAAGACGGCCACGATCATGAAACCAAAAAATCCCATTAATGAGACCCTTCGATTGCGCCCTATACAGCCAGGGCTTCACTCAGGGTGAGTGGGTCGGAAAACTCGCCGACCCCTCATTTTAATTCTTCTTTGCAGAAAAATACAGATTTAAGACTTTTTCCTCGAATGTAGCCATTCCTTCAGGATCGGGAGGAAAGAGAGGACGATCACGACCAGGATGACCCAGTGGACTTTCTTTTCGATGTTTGGAACCACGCGGCCGAGAGAAAACCCAATCAGCGTCATGCTCGCGATCCAGCCCAGCCCGCCGACGATGCTGTAGGCAAGGAATTTTCGGTAAGGCATACGGCCGACGCCGGCTACGGTCGGTGCAAACGTACGGACGATCGGGACGAAGCGTGCCAGGATGAGCGTCTTTGCACCGTATTTATCATAAAATTTTTGCGTTCGAACAAGATGATCTTTGTGGAAGAAAAAAGAATCAGTCCGGCTAAAAAGTTTTGGGCCGAAATGAAAACCAAGCCAGTAGCCGGTGTTATCGCCTGCGATAGCCGCGAGAGCGAGTAGGGGAATCAGAATTTCGATCTTAAGCGCGCCTTCCACCGCTGCGAAAAGGCCGGCCGTGACAAGCAGAGAGTCCCCCGGCAAAAAGAACCCGGCGAGGAGCCCCGTTTCTGCGTAGATGATGATCACAAGGACCGTATAACCACCCCAGCGAATAAGGTCCTGGAAGTGATAAAGCTTTGAGAAAAATTCGTGAAACCATTCCATGATTAAGTGCCGCTTTCTCGGGGAACGGGTAAAGGGGAACGGAATTTCTTTGCGTTCCACGTTGCCCGTTCAGCGTTCCCCGATTTTATCTGTTCAAAAGAAATATTCCAATTATACCCTAATCTCTAGCGGGGTGAATTCGTATGGTTTTGTTTTCCAGGGTCTGGATGATATCAATTTTCCTCCACAATTGGAAGAATAGTTCCAGTTTGAAGCGAGGGAGAGGTTCGAGGTCTTTCGAGGTGACAGCGTAAAAGATTTTTTCTTTTATCAGTTTTCGCAAGATCTTCACGCCTGCAGCCGACCGGGGGTCCTGTTTTTCAGCGATCGCCAACGCTTTGGAGAGAGGGACTGTTTTTGCGGGGAACGAGAGACCTTTCAGGAAATTCAGGATACGGGTGGTGATAAGAAGCGTGTAAAGATCCTCACGTTTGAAATCCAGGGTCTCGATCGCCATCGCGGTGAGACGGGCCTTGAAGACATCTGTCTCCGAAGGGTTGCCGAAATGCCGGGCGATGGGAGAATGAGGGATAAGATAAAAAGGAGAGGCGCCCAGGAGCACCGGAAGCCTGGCGTTAAAGAGAAGCGTCTGGATCATGGAGGAAAGCGTGTCACCCGGAAGGCCGAGAATCTGATAAACAACGATCTTAAAACCGAGTTCTACTGCTCCCTTTACAACTTCGCGGTATTTCTTGAGCAGGTTGGGCCGGTGGACGGTCTTAAGTAAGGCCGTGTTCGTGCTTACGAGTGAAAGATTCAGATGGGTGAATCCCGCTTGCCGCATGAGCTTGAGGATGCCGCGATCCAGTGTCCAGTAGCAGACCCCGTTCATAGCGAGCAGCTGGATATCTTTTTTGGGGAATGTCCGGATGAGTTTTTTGCAGAGCCCGATGATTTCTTTTCGATTGAACGTGAGGTTGTCGTCCTCAAAGTCAAAGACGCGATAACCTTCGTCGTAACGCTGCTGGATCTCCGAGAGGATATTTTCTGCGGAGCGCTGGCGGCATTTGAGACCGAATGTCTTATGGACCGAACAAAAGGCGCAGCGATAAGGACAACCGCGTGAAGCGATGATGAAGCAGAGAGGTTTCTTCTCGAAAAGATAATGATCCTGAGGGAGATCGGAAAGATCCGGGAAAGGAAGTATCTCGATCGGGAAGTTTTCTTTGCGCGGATTGAAAATCAATCGTCCATGTTTTTTATACCCAAGATTCGGGATAAGGGGGCAGGCTGATTTTCGCAAGGGGGACAGGTACCCTTTCTTTCGAGAAAAGGTGTTTGTCCCCTTTTGCCAATTTCGTAACAGCTCTACAAACGGTTTTTCACCTTCTCCCTGAATGACAAAGTCGATAGCCGGATGTGCAAGCATCGTTTCCGGCATCGCGGATACTTGAGATCCTCCAAGCAGAATAGGGACGGGGAAATGCTTCTTGATTGTTTCCGCGCAGCGCAGGACTTCCCGGTGATATGGGGCGAAGAGGGAAGCGATGCCGACAAGATCCGGTTTTTCTTTGGCAATGTCGTGAGCGATCGTGTCAAAGTCCGCCCCGAAATGATAATAATGGTGGAAGGTTGAAAAAGGACTTTTGTTATTCCTGGAATAATAATCTTTTAAATAGGTGAGTTCTCGCGGGAGAGGAATCGTTTTCCGGCCCCAGCCGTGATGATAATCTTTGATGAGGACCTGGATCTCGGGGAAAAATTTTTTTGCAGCGGCTTTAAGATACGCCAAACCGATTGGTTGGAGGCGGATATCCGTATTGTAGAAATCCTGCACCGGAGGTTGTAAAAGCAGGACCTTCATCGCTTCTTGGGAGAAACCCTGAGGAGGCAGTCATCGAGATCTTCCGGGAGCGGGGATTCGATCGTGAGGAGTTTGCCGCTTGTAGGATGCGGGAAGACCAGTTTCCACGCGTGAAGGAACATCCTGTGAAGACCGAAAGCTACCTTCAATTCTTTATTGAGAGTAAAATTTCCGTAGATCCGGTCGCCGGCCACGGGATGACCGCGATAGGCCGATTGCACGCGGATCTGATGTGTTTTTCCGGTCAATAGTTCGATCTCCAGAAGCGACAAATTCAACTTCGGAAAATATTCTTTCATTTTGTAATTTAAAAAGGCATTGGGCTTTCCTGCATAATTGATCGCGGAGCGGATACCGCCACTGGAGTGCTGTTCCATGAGCGTGTCGCGCCATATTCCGTGAGGAGGCATCGGCCGCCTTGAAACAAGAGCGATGTAGTTTTTCTTTACTTTTCTTTCCTCGAAAGCTTTCCGGCAGGCCGCGACGCTTTTTTTGTTCTTCGCGGCAAGAAGTACTCCGGAGGTGTCATGATCCAGGCGATGGACGAGCCACAGCGGGCCTTGCGGTGTTTGAAAGCGCCGGTCGCCCAAATTATAAGGGCCCTCGAAAGCGGAGGTTTTGTTTTTGGTTCCGGGATTCGGATGTGAAAGAACCCCCTCGGGCTTGTTGATGACAAGCAGGTCGGCGTCCTCAAAGAGGATCGGGCATTGCGTGAAAGGGGAGTTTGTCATGGGAAAGCGTGAAGACATTTCTCGCAAAATAAAGGGGTCAGACACCTTTATAGGAAAAAGGTGTCTGACCCCTTTTTCCTAGCTGCAGCAGCAGCCGCAACTGGATTTTTTTGCTGCTTTTTTCGTCTTCTTTTTTGCCGCTTTCTTTACTTTCTTGGCCATGATAGCTCCCTCAGGTTGGATTACAGTTACAGTTTATTAAAGAACATCAGCATTCCGATGACAACGAATGCGGTTGCACCGCCATAACGTATAAACTCGGGCTTGACGTATTTCGCCAGGAGAGTTCCGAGAACGACGGAGATCAGCGTCACAAGCGCATAGCCCGCGATTGAACCCAGGAACACAGAAAGAGGTTTCCCGGTCTTGGCGGCCATGGTAATTCCTACGAGTTGCGTTTTGTCCGCAAGTTCCGCGAAAAATATAGCGCTTAAGGTTGCTAAAAATATTTTCCAATCCATAGAAGTCTCCTTGAAAGGTGAATAACAGGGTGGATTGTAGCTTAAATGGAATGAGCGGGGAAGGGATTAAAGAAAAAGATTCAGTAGGATCCCGGCCGTGAGGCTTATGAAAACGAGGAGGCCGATAATGAGGGCATTTTCTTTGCGATCTTTGTTTTCTTTAAGGAGGACCAGCAGGCCTAAGCCGCCACTTGCTGAAAGACCTGCGATTGTGGAACCAAAAGTGATGGCGCCTTTCAAATAGACTTCGGTGATCGCGACGGAAGCTGCGCAGTTCGGGATAAGTCCCACCAGAACTGCAAGCAAGGGTTGGAAAAAAGTCCCCGCGAAAAAAGTGTGCTTCAGGACGTTTTCTCCGAATTTTGCGATTATGAGGCCAATCGCAAGCGAAACTGCAAAAACAAAAAATGAAACTTTCAGTGTGTGTTTTAACGGAAAGAGAAAAAACGTTTTCCACCTGGGGATCCCCAGGCCGTGAGCATGGCAGTCGCAGGACCGGTGTCCTCCTTTAGGGATTACAGGGGCGTGTGGAGCATGCGGTTCCCTGGAAGTGTCTTTTTTGAAAATAAGGTCGATTGTATATCCGGCGATTGTCGCGAGGATTACTTTTACGAGCAAAAGCCAAAGAACCAACGGGGCTTTGTCTTGCTGGGCGAGAATGACCGGGATCGCTTCATCCGAGGTTGAAAGGAAAACCGCGAGAAGCGTTCCGAGAGAAATGCATCTGCGGGCATAAAGCGTGGCAGCGATGACCGAGAAACCACATTGGGGCATGCATCCCAAAAGCGCGCCCAGGAAAGGTGCCACCCCCATCCTGTGGCTGATCTTCTCTCCAATGAAAGATTCCGACTTGTTCTCAAGGATCTCGAGTAAGAGATAGATCCCCAAAAGCCACGGCATCATCGCGAGCGTATCCCTGAAAGCGTCTAGCAAGATTAGGTTCATGGACAGGGATAGTACTTTGGAATGCGGCTAAAATCAAGAAAGCTGAAAAGTGGGCAGGCCCCTTGAAGTCTTTTGAGGGTTCTGAGAGAATAACGCCGCCATGAAAAATTACATTTGGAAATATTTCCTCCCTGGGTTATTGCTCATCACGTGTGCGTTCTGGGTGGGGACCTTGCCCAGCATGGTTTTTTCATTCCTGGGGTTCCTCTCATTTTTTCTGGCGGGCGTTGCACTGATCATTGAAGGACGAAAAAAATACAAAATTGGGGACTCGGGGAACGGGAAACGTTGAATGCTTGCTTTGTCAGCCTAGGGTGCTTTTAAAAAAGGAGGATGAAATGTCGGTAGCAATGGATAGTTTCAAAAAAATTTCAGAGAATGCAAACGCAGGCGCTGGAAAAGATATTCCAAGAAATATACCGGTTTACGAAAGGGCTTTGCCGAAACAGGGTGTGTCCTTGCCGATGATGGCTTTGCTTTTGGCCTGCGGGATGATCGTGTTAGGCGCAGGGTTGTGGATGGGATTTAACTCATTAAAGGCGGATAGTCTTTCCCGAGAAACAGCAGTGAATGTGAAAATAAGCAGCATTAATGGAAAATTAGATGCGGTGGATGCAAAGATAGAGAAGCTTGTTTCTCAGAATGAAAAGAATGCCGGCCGTCTGGAAACTGCGATCGCAAGCATCGCGGACACTCAGAGACAGCTCACTCAGTTATCTTCGACTGTAGCGGAATATAAAAAGGCCCAGGATTCTTCCGCTGAAGAGCTCAATAGTAAATTAGCAAATATAGCGTCGCTGCATGGAGCAGTCCTGGGTAACGCAGAGACACGTTGACGGTTTTAGAAGTTGGAAATTCTATGGCTATTTATCCGGTGTCTGAAAAGAAGCAACAGGGGCTTCGGCGTCAAATGGAGCGGCTTGGGATCCGCGACGAGGATCTTGAGGAATCCTTTGTGCGCTCCGGGGGACCGGGAGGTCAGAACGTCAACAAAGTCTCCACGTGCGTAGTCCTGAAACACATACCCACAGGACTTGTCATTAAATGCCAGCAAGAACGTACGCAGGCCATGAACCGGTACTGGGCGCGTCGGATGCTTGCCGATAAGCTGGAAGCACAGATCCTTGGCCGTGAGAGTGCTGAAGCCCGGCGAATTGCCAAGATCCGGCGGCAAAAACGCAAACGTTCCAGACGCGCTAAAGACAAAATGCTCGATGCCAAGCAGAGACACGGCGCGCTTAAAAAACTTCGTGCCCAACCCTCGGAGGAATAGGTTGATCATAAAAGGGTACCGTTTTACGCTACGAAGACCCACAGAAGGAGGAGTCTATGTTCATTGATTATGTGACACTGATGCTGGTGAATATCGCCGCGGGTTTTTTTGTGCTGGCGGGCTTTCTGGTGCGCAAGGAGGGGGAGCCGACGCAACCCTGGGCGCCTGTGTTTGCGCTGGCGGGTCTGATCGCTCTGGTCACGGGTTTCTGGATGACGTTCACCTGGCCGCTCCCAGGAAGTTACAATGTGGCGTTTGGCGAGCTTTCGGTGCTCTTCGGCGGTCTGATGCTTGCGGCCTCGTGGCATCTGGCGAAGGGGTTGGACCTGAAGCCTGTCGCGATCTACGGTTTTTTCGCGGGACTTGTGGCGATCGTGGTCGGCACACAATTCCTGCGGCTCGGGCTCTCCAAATCTCCGCTTTTGACCGGGATCGGATTTCTGCTTGCCGGGATCGCAGGTCTTGGGGCGTATCCGACCGTAAGGTACGGATGGAGGACGTTCCGGCTTGCGGGAGCAGTTACGCTTGTCTTGTCCGGAATGATCTGGGCCTTTATCGTGTGTGGTGCCTACTGGCAACACATCGCGGATTTCATGAAACGGTAAAAATGACGAACTGTGGCACTTACTCCGGTGAGCAGGAACGATGCGGGTACTTTTAGAAGAAGGCCGTGTTCTGCATCGACTACAGACTGAAGACAAAAGACGCGGGGAGCGGGAAACGTTGAATGCTTGCGTTCCCCGTTACCCGTTCCACGTTCCCCGTTATAAGGAGAATTAACTATGACCTACTTTAAATTTTTAAGCATCGTATTGGGTTCGTGGATGGTTCTCGGGGGGGCCTGGGCTGCTTTTTCTTTGGAAAGCTTGAGGCGCCTTATCGTGGAGCTTTATCCGGAAGTTCGCCCTCGTTGGATACCGGTCGTTGGGGCGGCGGTTTTGGCGCTCGTCTTGTGGACCTGGGTGGAATTTGTGAAGTTCGTGAACACGGAGAACTTTGTGGTGACACTGGTGGTGAGTCTGGGCCTCGCCAAGGTTGTGCCGCTTGTCTTCTTTTATAAGAAGTCCCGGGAGTTCCTGATGGCGCTTGTAGCCGAGCCCCTCGCGTTCCGCGTGGTGGTCTTGAGTTCCGCAGCCGTGGGTTTCGCGCTTTTGATGATGGGAATTTTCTTCTAAAATAAGAACCAAGAAACAAATCTCAAGATCCA
>MHFU01000053.1:10662-15674 GCA_001804345.1 Omnitrophica bacterium RIFOXYB12_FULL_50_7 | reverse complement strand
GTCAAAAATACAGCCTGGTCGTGACTCACTTCAAAAAATCCGGGGCCAACCTGAAAATCCTTTGTAAGTCCAATGCTTTCCCTGACGGCCATTTTCCCGCCTTTAGAAGAGACCAAGTACGGCGCGTGGTGAGCCAGGACGCCGACAAATCCTTCTTCGGCGGGAAGGAACGTGTGCACGACCGTTCCTTCATAGGCGATTCCCTGCGGCGTGATGATCTTTAAAGAATAGGTGGCAGCCATAATCCTAGCCCTGGATCCGATGTAGTCAGAAATTCCAAGAACCAAACACCAAGATCCAAACAAATTCCAAGATTCCAATATCCAAAAATCTAAAAGCGGCTCTGCTTAAACGCTTGGAATTTTGGTCATTAAATATTGCTTGGTTCTTGGTTATTGGATCTTGGATCTTATCTCCTTGTAACAAGTTTGAGAAAAAGTTAAACATTTACCTTAATTTTCTCATAGGCTTCCAGAACATCCTCAATTCCACCTGCCATATAAAAGCACTGCTCGGGGATGTGATCGAACTCACCGGCGAGGATCTTTTGAAAACTTGAGATCGTGTCCTTCAAATGGACGTAACGGCCCTTGCGTCCCGTGAATGCCTCCGCGACGAAGAAGGGCTGTGAGAAAAAACGTTCGATCTTCCGGGCGCGCATCACGAGCTCTTTATCGTCCGGAGAAAGCTCATTGATCCCCAGGATCGCGATGATGTCCTTCAGATCCTTGTAACGCTGAAGGATGCGCTGGACTTCGCGGGCGATGTCGTAGTGCTCTTGCCCGACGATGCGCGGGTCGAGCATGCGTGAAGTGGAAGCCAGAGGATCTACGGCGGGGAAAATGCCCTGTTCCACGATTGAGCGTGAGAGCACCGTGACGCCGTCCAAGTGAGAGAATGCGGTAGCCGGCGCAGGGTCGGTGAGGTCGTCGGCCGGCACATAAATGGCTTGCACCGAGGTGATTGAACCCGATTTCGTCGATGCGATACGCTCTTGCAGCGCGGCCATTTCCGTTGCGAGGTTGGGCTGATAACCGACCGCGGACGGCATACGGCCCAAAAGAGCGGAGACCTCAGAGCCTGCCTGCGTGAAGCGGAAAATGTTATCGATGAAAAGCAGGACATCCTGATGCGCCTCGTCGCGGAAATATTCCGCCATCGTGAGGCCCGAGAGAGCTACGCGCAAACGCGCACCCGGCGGCTCATTCATCTGTCCGAACACCATCGCTGTTTTTTTAATGACACCGGATTCTTTGAGCTCGAGCCAGAGGTCATTTCCTTCGCGAGTACGTTCTCCGACGCCGCAGAAGACCGAGACACCGCCATGCTCATTGGCAATGGAGTGAATCAGTTCCATGACGATCACGGTCTTTCCAACACCCGCGCCTCCAAAAAGGCCGACCTTGCCGCCTCTTGGATATGGGGCCAGAAGATCGATGACCTTGATGCCGGTCTCGAGGGTTGCGGAAACGGGAAGTAGTTCTTTGAAAGAGGGCGGTGCGTGATGGATGCTGTTTTTCTTCGCCGGGTCTTTGACAGCCCCTTGCTCGTCGATGGGTTGTCCCAGAAGATTGAAAATGCGGCCGAGGGTTTGCTCACCCACGGGGACGGAGATTGGAGCGCCCGTGTCCTTCACTTCCATCCCGCGCACAAGGCCGTCGGTGGAGGCAAGCGCGATCGCGCGAACGATGTTGTCTCCGATATGTTGCGCGACTTCCAAGACCAGGGTCTGGTCCCCCTTCTTGACTTCGATGGCGTTCAATATTTGCGGCAGATGATCGGCCTCAAATTCGACGTCGACACTGGGGCCCATCACTTGAATTATTTTACCGATATTCATTACTCCTCCATTCGCGGGGAACGGTCCTCGGGGAACGGCGAACGCTTCCGTTCTGGCGTTGCCCGTTTCCCGTTACCCGGCTTTAAGGGCTTGTGAGCCCGAAACGATTTCAATAAGTTCTTTGGTGATAGCCGCTTGTCGAATCTTGTTCCTCAAAAGCACAAGCGCGTCGATCAGATCTTTTGCATTCTCGGTCGCCTGGTACATGGCGTTCATGCGTGCGGTGTGCTCGGCGATCATGGATTCTATGAAGATCATGCGTATCCTGGATGCGAAAACGAGCGGAATGAGACGTGCGAATAAGACCTCGCGGCTGGGTTCCATGATGTAAGAGCTCGATGTTTCGAAAGGCTCATCGGCGGTTGTCTCCAGTTGGAAAGGAAGCAGTTTTTCTGTGATGGGACGAAAAACAGATCTTCCCGTGAAATGTGAGTAAACGACATGGACCGCATCGACTTTCTTTTCCGTGAAAAGCGTTTCGAGAAGAGAGCTTGTCTCTGTGATCACAGATTCGAGTTGTGAAGTCTTGGTGTCCGTGAAAGACCGGTACCACGTGCGGCCGGACCGGGTGAGGGAGTTCACTCCGTACTTGCCGATACCGATCAGCAAGGGTGCTTGAGAGCGGCTGGCGAGGAACTTCTGGGCCTCCCCAATAAGTCCGTGATTGTAAGAACCGCAGAGGCCGGTGTCGGAGGTAATGACAAGAAGTGCGATCTCTTTTTCTTTACGCGTCTCGAGCAAGGGGTGTTGAAGCGGAATATCTGTGGCGAGCAAACGGTTGAAGATCCCTTCCAGGGCCTGGGCATAAGGAATCGTTTGCTCGCGCAGTTTTTGAAAACGTTTGAGCTTCGAGGCGGCGACCATTTCCATGGCCTTGGTGATCTTTTGGGTGTTTTCAACCCCGCGGATCCTGTTTTTTAGTGCCCTGAGTTGCCCTGACATTTTAAACCCTGACTAAAGACCAACGACCAACGCCCATCGACTAAAAGCATTTGTTTTTAGTCTAGGGTCGATTGTCGATAGTCGATTTAAATTTCGTGATGGCTTGCTTCAGATTCTCTTTCAGAGTATCCGAAAGAACTTTTTTCTCCGCGATCTCCAAAGAAATTTCCTGATAATTTTTATCGATAAAATCCAGGAGGTTTTTTTCAAAGATCCGCACCCTGGAAGCGGGGATGTCATCCAGGAAGCCTTCATTGCCCGCGAAAATACTGACCACCTGTTTTTCCAACGGAAGAGGGTGAAGGTCGGTCTGTTTCAGGATCTCGACCATGCGTTCACCACGTGTGAGCTGGTCCTTGGTGGCTTTGTCGAGGTCGGTTGCGAGTTGGGCAAAAGCCTGGAGCTCACGGTATTGAGCGAGCGCCAGACGCAACATGCCCGCGACTTGTTTCATGGCTTTGGTCTGGGCGTTGCCGCCGACGCGCGAGACCGAAAGGCCAACGTTAATGGCCGGCCGGACGCCCGCGTAAAAAAGATCACCTTCAAGATAGATCTGTCCGTCGGTGATGGAGATGACATTTGTTGGAATGTAAGCCGAGATGTCACCAAGCTGTGTTTCGATCACGGGAAGTGCCGTGAGGGAACCGCCTCCCAGGTCTTCGCGCATCTTGGCAGCGCGTTCAAGTAGTCGCGAATGAAGATAGAACACATCGCCCGGATAAGCTTCGCGTCCCGGCGGCCGTTGCAAAAGAAGGGAGATCTCCCGGTATGCAACGGCATGTTTGGAAAGATCGTCATACATTACCAGGGCATGTTTTCCGGTGAGCATGGACTCTTCACCGATCGCAGCGCCAGCATAAGGTGCGAGGTACTGAAGGGGAGCTGGATCGTCGGAAGACGCGGACACGATCGTGGTGTATTCCATGGCACCATATTTTTCAAGCGTTTCCGTGAGAGCCACAACGCTCGATAATTTCTGGCCGATCGCGACATAGATGCAATGAACGCCCGTGGTTTTTTGATTAAGGATTGTATCGATCAGGATAGCGGTCTTCCCGGTCTGGCGGTCACCGATGATGAGTTCGCGTTGGCCGCGGCCAATGGGAATCATGGCGTCAATGGACTTGATGCCAGTCTGCAACGGTTCTTTCACCGGTTGGCGCTGGACGACGGACGGAGGCAAGGATTCGATCGGGCGCGTTTTTTTTGTGACGATCGGACCTTTACCGTCGAGTGGTTCTCCGAGCGGATTGATGACGCGGCCTTTTAAAGCATCGCCCACCGGAACTTGTGCGATCTTGCCCGTGCGTTTGACCTGGCCGCCTTCTTTGATGCCACAGTCTTCGCCGAGGATGACAACGCCGACATGATGCGGCTCAAGATTGAGTACTAGGCCCGTTGTCCCATCGTGGAAGGTGACGAGCTCGCCGGCCATGACTTCGTCGAGGCCGTACACGCGGGCGATACCGTCACCCACCTGCAGGACATAACCGACCGACTGCATCTCGAGTTTCGTTTCGTATCTCTGAATTTCTTTTTGAATGGCTTGCGTGACTTCTTCAGGTTTAAGCATTAGACATTCCTCAGTTTATTTCTGTCATCCTGATTCTTGCTTTCGCCTGTCTGCCGATAGGCAAGCAAGAAATCATCAGGCTCAGAATGACGGGCCGGTATCGGCCGTCAGTTTTTGTTGGATCTCATGAAGACGATTTCTGAAACTACAATCGATCTCTTTCCCATTAAAGCGCAGGATAAATCCACCCAAGATGCCACGATCGGTTTGGGGGATCAGTCGGATTTCCGAACGAAGCTTTTTGGTGAGAATCATTTTGAACTTTTCCAGAATCGCAGAAGAAAACGGTGTGGCGGAGAGCATTTGCACCTCCTGAACGCCTTGCTTTTTCTCGAAAGCTTCATGAAAGATCTTTTGAATGTCCGGCAAAAGAGCAAAACGTTTTTTATCGATTAAGACATAGAGAAATCTTTCCAGGAGTTTCGTTTTTCCGCCTGCGAGGGTTGCCACCGACAGAGCGTATTTTTCCTGGTTCGTGAGCGTGGGATTTGCCATGAGGAGCAGAATCTTAGGTTGATCCTCCAGGATCCTGGCAAGAGCGTGAAGTCCGGCGGCTACTTCGGCGAGGTGGCCTTTTTTTTCTGCAAGTTCAAATAAGGCACGGGAATAACGACCCGAGACGATGGCGTTACTCATAGCTTTTTCTCAAGCTCCCCG
>MHFU01000053.1:10408-10562 GCA_001804345.1 Omnitrophica bacterium RIFOXYB12_FULL_50_7 | reverse complement strand
GCTCGATATTCGTTTTTGCTTTTTCAAACGAGGTTTGGGATTCCAAGCGCGCCTTTTCCTGGATTTCCCGCGCGAGCCGACGCCCTTCCTGGATCGCTTCCTGCATTTTGGCGCGGGCTTCTTCTTCGATCTTCTGAAGATGCGCGAGGTAATC
>MHFU01000053.1:3035-10370 GCA_001804345.1 Omnitrophica bacterium RIFOXYB12_FULL_50_7 | reverse complement strand
TCCCGCCCCATTCGCTTTCGAACCGTTCGCGCCGCGACTGGATGATCGCCAGAAGCGGTTTCCACGCGAACTTCTTGAGCGTTAAAAATACGATCAAGAAGGCGATGAGCTGGACCAGCACCTCTTTGAGATGGATGTTCTCCTGAAAGAATTCCATGGACGTTTCTTCCCTAGATCTTGCCCATCAAAACGAAACCGAAGATCAGCACATAAAGCGTCAACGCTTCGATCAGCGCGCAACCGGCCATCATGTTGACCAGGATTTTCTGAGAAGCTTCGGGTTGGCGGCCCGTGGCGTCCATGGCGGAGGCAACGGCTTTACCAAGAGCAAGCGCTGAACCAAACGCTGTGATGGCGAGTCCGAGTGGAAGTGCGAAACCTAATGCGACGTGTGAATCCATGGTGATTCTCCTTACGTTGAGGGTGAATGAATAGCGCTTGATGATTTTTCGGTTGCCGCTTCATGGTCCTCATCATGCTCGTGCGGCAGGATCAGTGAAATATACACGGTTGAGAGCAAAAGGAAAACAAAAGCTTGAATGAAGCTGAAGAGAATGACGAGGACGTTGGCGAAGAGCTGGAAAAAGAACGGCAGTCCGTAGTACAGCACATTGAGTTCCGCGAATTTGTAAAGCAACTTGTCCTCGCTTGAGATATTGGCGAAAAGACGGAGCGAGAGGCTTAAGGGTACCGCGACGAACTCGATGCTCAAATTGATGACGAGCATAAGCGGGATGAGCGCAAGCCCCAGGATTCCCACGGGGTTTCCCGCGAGATGTTTCAAATAATTGAGGAAGCCATGTTCCTTGATGCCGACCCATTGAATATAGACTGTGGTGATGAGCGCCAAAGCGATCGTGGTGCTCCACGCGCCGGTCGGTGATTTCATCAAAGGGATGAGCCCGAGCCAATTCTGGAGAAGAATGTAAATGAAGATCGTCCCGAGGAAGGGGACATGTTCCATACCGCGGGGTCCGAGAATACCGGTAACGAATTCGGCGAGGCCTTCCATGACGAGTTCCCAGCGGGTTTGAAGATCTTTGGGAAGGAATTCCTTTTTTCGCGCGGCCTTGATCGATTGGAGAGTGATGAACCCCAGGATTAAAAATGAAAAAACAAGATTTTCCCAGGAGAACAAAAAATGGACAAGGTAGGACTTTGGGAAAAAATGTTCCAGGACCGTGATCAGATTCGGGAGCTCTTCGGCAGCTTGTTCGTGGACCTGCGTAACGGCTTGCGCCGCGGCTTCTACATGTTGTGCCGTAATGCTCATAAGTTCTTCTTTTTGCTCCCTTTATATAGAAGCCGCAAGATCCGTACGGTTTGGACGGCGGAACCAAGCAGCCCCAAGAGCACCAGAATCAGGGTCGTGTTGGAGGTCCATCCCCATTTCCCGATCAACCACTGGCTGATCAAATAACCCGCTAAAGGACCGCTCAGAAGAACCATCGGCAGGGTGAGTGCCAATCCGAGCATCCAGAAAAGCTTCTGAAGATCTTTCTTGATGGTGTCCAAGGGATTCGGGGTGGTCCACACCCAATTCACAAGGTTCATTCTATTTAAAAATTCGGCAGGCGGTATTATCTTGTAAATCATATTTCTTTGCAAGGGAACAAACACACGGCGACACGGTCCACGTACCACGATCCACGTGGCTCCTGGCCCGTGGGGCGGAAGCATTTTCTCTCGCCAGATTTTTTAGATATGGCCGATAAATGATCCAGCGCTTAATGCAATAAAAGGGAAAAAATGATCAAAGGACTTTTCAAGTTTGCTTTTGGCTTAATCCGCCTGGCGTTCTTCCTCGCCATATTTATAGTCATATTCCATACCTGGGTGATCAAGCAGGCCATCACTTTCTCTTTAAGTCATCAGTTGGGCGCGGATGTTTTGATCCGGAACGTGAAAATGGATTGGAAGAACACCGGTTTTGAGGTCCAGGGCCTGGAGATCGGGAATCCTTACAGTTTTCCAAAAGGGATTTTGGCGAATATCCCGCTTGTGATCGTTTCGGTGGATCTTCCCGGCATTCCCCAGGGTGTCTTGCGGCTCAAGACCGTGGGAATCGATCTTCGGGAGCTTCAGGTCATGAACGTTGCGCAGAAGGGTTTGAATCTTCTGGATCTGAAGCCTTTTCAGGAAAGCCGTGAGGAGCGATCCTCATCTTCTTCACGGGAGGTCGTTCGAACGCAGATCAAAAAATATGCGCCCAAGGTGATAATCGACGAACTCATTTTTTCCATAGGGGACATCCGTTATTTGGATATGAGGGGTCCCTCGTTAAAACAAAATCATTTCCTGGCAGGGATCCGCGGCGCAACCTATTACAACGTTCGTGGAACTCAGGATGTGACGGCGATCGTGGTTGTTGAAGTTTTAAAGAAAATAGGCTACGGTTATCTTGAAGCGCAATTGCAAAAACTTCAGAACTACGCAGTTTCCTCCGAGGCTCCCCCGAAAGGTTTTTTAAGCCAGATAATGGAAGTTTTGAGTTGAAATTCACTCCAGGGATTGCATAACGCCATGTGAAAAAACAAGTTACAGATATCCTTCAAAGTGCGAATTTTTCGTCCTCCCCCTGTGCGAGTCGTGTTTTAATGGTGAGCGCCTTCAAAAAAAGAAACACCGAAAAGATTTTTAAAAAAGCTTGACACGATTTTCATTTTCAATAGAATGACCACTCTTTCCTCGGGAGAGCTGTCTCCGCTTAAGGTGATTTTTGTCTTCAAATGCGGTTATTTTCTTTGAAGGAAAAGGATTTTTTATTTTAGTGAGAGTGTCGTAGCGAGCGATCGAAAGCGCTTAGCCTGTCTACCGGCAGGCAGGTAAAGTCAAGCGCTGGAGTAGCTCAGTTGGTAGAGCACATCCTTGGTAAGGATGAGGTCATGGGTTCAATTCCCATCTCCAGCTTAGGATGCGAAAAACAAAACTTCAATAAGGGAGAACTCCTATGGCAAAGGAACAATTCAAACGTACTAAACCTCACGTTAACGTTGGTACCATCGGTCACGTGGACCACGGTAAAACCACCCTCACTTGCGCCATGACGAAGGTCCTTGCTGCAAAAGGGTTGGCGACAGTTCGCGAATATGCGGATATCGCCAAAGGCGGCACAGTTCGTGACGATTCAAAAATCCTTACGATTGCAGTTTCGCACGTTGAATATGAATCTGAGAAGCGCCATTATGCGCACGTGGACTGTCCAGGCCATGCGGACTTCATCAAGAACATGATCACGGGCGCTGCGCAGATGGATGGCGCCATCCTGGTTGTTTCTGCCGTGGATGGACCGATGCCTCAGACCCGTGAGCACATTCTGCTTGCCCGTCAGGTGGGCGTGCCTGCCGTTGTGGTGTTCCTCAATAAATGTGACCTTGTTGAAGACGCCGAGCTTCTCGATCTCGTAGAAATGGAAGTCAGAGATCTTCTCAAGAAATACAATTTTCCAGGAGATACGATTCCTATTATCCGGGGTTCAAGTCTTCCCGCCGCTCAAAATCCCGCCGATGAGAAAGCCAATAAGTGCATTCTGGAACTCATCAAGGCGTTGGATGAAAGCATTCCCGAACCGAAGAGAGACATTGAGAAGCCGTTTTTGATGCCGGTCGAGGACGTGTTCTCTATTTCCGGACGCGGAACCGTGGCCACAGGCCGTATTGAAAGAGGCTTGGTCAAGGTGGGTGATGACGCCGAGATTATCGGTCTTCGTGAAGGCGCGATGAAGACGACCGTGACAGGCGTAGAAATGTTCCGCAAGCTTCTCGACGATGCGCGTGCCGGCGATAACGTCGGATTGCTCTTGCGTGGCGTTGAAAAAGATCAGATCGAAAGAGGGATGGTGATCGCGAAGCCCGGCACCGTGACTCCTCACAAAAAGTTCAAGGCGCAGATTTACGTGCTAAGCAAGGAGGAGGGCGGCCGTCATACGCCGTTCTTCAAAGGGTATCGGCCTCAGTTTTATTTCCGCACCACCGATGTTACGGGGATCGTGACTTTGCCGGCCGGCGTTGAGATGGTTATGCCGGGCGACAACGTCGCAATCGAAGCGGAACTGATCATGCCGGTTGCAATGGAAAAAGAGCTCCGATTTGCCATCCGCGAGGGTGGAAGAACAGTCGGTGCCGGCGTTGTCAGCGAGATCATCGCGTAACATCTCGTTCGGCCACAGATCCTAGCATTTTTTGGCGAAGCCCTGCAGGCTGTAAGGCGTTTATTTTCGCCGTAAGAAGTCTTACATGCCGAAAATCATTTATTTAAAGCCGTGTTTTTCCGCGGTTTTTTTAAGACAAAGGAAAAGGTTTTATTTCAATGCAAGAGATTATTTCCCTCGTGTCGACTTGTGAGCATAAGTCGACCTATTGGACGCGGAAGAACAAAAAACAAAATCCGGACAAGATCGAACGGAAGAAATACTGTCCGAGTTGTCGGAAGCGCGTCCTTTTTCGGGAGAAGAAATAAGCTTTTTCGGAGCCACACGGGACAGAGGCCTGTAGCTCCAATTGGTAGAGCGGCGGTCTCCAAAACCGCATGTTGCAGGTTCGAGTCCTGCCAGGCCTGTTTTATCAAGGCTGTTTTGGCAGGACGAGAAGGGACGGGTGGCCTACCCGAAGGTTGCCTGCCGGTTAGGAAGGCGCAAGCGGAGGGAGCCTCCGCCACACAGTGTGGGCGGATCCGTCCAAGTTTTTTGGCGGAGAGTCCCCGCCGGAGGCTGCCAGGCCTGTTTTTATAAGGGTGGATTTTTGCAGGGCTTGAAATAACACGAGGACGCTATGGTGCAGAAAGCAGCGAATTTTTTCAGAGAAACACAGCAAGAACTCAAAAAAGTCACCTGGCCAACCTGGAATGAGTTATGGCAGGCAGCCACGGTGGTTATCGTGGTGACTTTTTTCGCCTCCGCCTTCATCGCGGCCGTGGATTTCTGTATCTCGAACATTTTACGGATATTGATCAGTTAAAATTATGGCCGACGCAAAGTGGTATGTAGTCCATACGCAAACGGGCGTGGAAACCAAGGCTCGCGCTAGCTTGATCAGCCACGCAGAGACCGCGGGACTTTCGCACTTGATCCATGAAGTGTTGATTCCGCTCGAAAAGATCAGCGAGGTCAAGGGCGGCAAGAAAAGGATTAGCGAGAGGAAGTTTTTTCCTGGTTATATTCTGGTCAAGATGGAATTGACCGATGAAAGCTGGTATCTGGTTCGCAACACGCCGGGGATCTCGGGGTTCATCGGGTCGGGGAAAAATCCCATCCCGCTCACGGAAAAAGAAGTGGGCGCTATCATCCGCGAGCAAGAAGAGAAGCAGATAAAACCAAAGCCGAAAGTTGAATTTGAAGAAGGCGAAAGCGTCCGGGTCAAAGAGGGTTCTTTCGCGAATTTTAATGGCACGATCGAGCAGATCAATCCGGATCGCGGCAAGATGCGCGTGATGGTCACGATCTTCGGTCGGTCGACACCCGTAGAGCTTGAATACTGGCAAGTTGAAAAAATTTAAAAACAATATGTCGTACAGCGCATGTCGTATATCGAAATGCGAAGAACGAACGACATGCGATTTACAACATACGACATACGGTAATTAAAATGGCAAAAGAGATAAAAACAAAAATCAAATTGCAAATTCCGGGCGGACAAGCGAATCCCGCACCGCCGATCGGTCCAGCGCTGGGCCAGCATGGCGTCAATATCATGGAATTCTGCAAGCAATTCAATGAGCGTACCAAAGATCGCCCGGGCACGATCCTGCCGGTGGTGTTGACGGTTTATAAAGACAAGTCTTTTACTTTCATTCTTAAGTCACCTCCGGTGGCAGCGGAGATCAAGAAGGCCGTGGGTCTTGCGAAGGCCTCTTCGGAACCCGGTCGTGTGATCATCGGCAAGATCACTCGCGAGCAGGTCCTTGAGATCGCGCGTAAAAAAATGGTCGATCTCAATACCACCAAGATCGAAAGCGCGGCGCGTATTGTGGAAGGCGCGGCACGCAGCATGGGTATTGAAGTCGTAAAATCAAAGTAAGAACAGGATAGACAATGAAACGCAGCAAGCGGTATCAAAAAAGAGCAGCTCTGGTAGAAGAAGGGAAGTTATATTCTTTACCTGAGGCCGTCAAGATCCTCAAAAAAGTTGAAAAAAGCAAGGTGGATGAGACGATCGCGCTTAGCTTCCAGCTTGGCGTTCGCGCCGAGCAAGGCGATGAGAACGTCCGTGGTACCGTCAGTTTGCCGCATGGTAGCGGGAGATCCCTGCGCGTGCTTTGTTTCGCCAAAGGAGAGAGTGCCCGGGATGCTGAGACGGCCGGAGCGGATTTTGTCGGAGCAGAAGAGCTAGTGGAAAAAGTGAAAAACGGATTCCTTGATTTTGACGTGGTTGTTTCACATCCCGACATGATGCGCGAGGTCAGTAAGCTCGGTCGTGTGTTGGGGCCCAAAGGTCTTATGCCGACGCCGAAAACCGGCACGGTAACGCCCCAAGTTGGCAAGGCGGTCAAAGAGGTGAAGGCTGGACGCATTGAATTCAAGAGTGATAAGACCGCAGGGTTGCATGCGGTATGCGGCAAGTTGTCCTTTGGCGAAGAAGCGCTTCTAGAAAACGCGCGGACCGTGATCAAAGCGGTGAAAGATTCCAAGCCCGCGACGAGCAAAGGTGAATATTTTCGGACGATCCATATTGCGACGACCCATGGTCCCGGGCTCAAGCTTAATACGGGAGCGCTTTAAGTCATGCCTTCTTTTGAAAAAAAATTGATGTTCCAGGAGATCGTGAAGGAATTCGAAAAGAGTTCTTACGCTTTTATTTCCAACTTGAATGGGATCTCGGTTCTTGGTATTTCGGAGGCGCGGCGGAATCTTGAAAAAGTTTCCGGGCGTTCTCTGATGATCAAGCACGCGATGGCCCGCAAGATCTTTGCGCAGTTCAACGTGGCGGGCGCCGAGAAGTTCTTGAGCGGTTCCGTGGTTATCACGTTCGGGGACAAAGAGCCGCAAGAGATCTCGAAAAGGCTTGTTGATTTTTCCAAGACGAATGAAAAATGGAAACCCGCCGGGGTGATTTTCGAAGGCCAGGTCTACGGCGAGGATTTCGTCAAACAGCTCGCAAAACTTCCGTCGCGTAAAGAGCTCCTGACGCAGTTGGTGCTGCGTATGAACTCCCCGATCCAGGGTTTTGCGAACGTCCTCGGGGCTCTCACGCGCAATCTCGTGGTCGCTTTGGAAGAGGTCCGTAAGAAAAAAGCAGCTGCTGGTGCTGCATCTTAAAACCAGTCGAAGATCCGCCGGAGCTTTTTCGCCGGAGGACGAATCCGTCCCTCGGCGGAGTGGCGGAAACACAACGAATGTCC
>MHFU01000053.1:0-2963 GCA_001804345.1 Omnitrophica bacterium RIFOXYB12_FULL_50_7 | reverse complement strand
GAGCTCGTTAAAGCGCTTGAAGTGAAGTTTGGCGTGAGCGCGGCGGCTGCGGCTCCCGTAGCGATTGCAGCGGGCGGCGGTGCGGCGGCCGGTGGTGTGGCGGCGGCGGACGAGAAGACCAGTTTTACGGTCATTCTTGCCAGCGCCGGCGACAAGAAGATAAACGTGATCAAAGAAATTCGCACGGTCACGAGCCTTGGGCTTAAAGAAGCCAAGGACCTTGTCGAAAGTGCTCCGAAGACCATTAAAGAGGATGTGAATAAAGAAGAAGCAGAGAAGATCAAGAAGGTCCTGGAAGCTCAGGGCGCGAAGGTCGAGATCAAGTAGGGTCCCGGTAGAAGCAGGCGAATCAGGAACGCCGTCCTTAAGGAGGACAAACCATAATGATGCCTTTGATCGAGAGAAAAAGCTTCACGAAGATCCAGGATACGATGGATCTTCCGAATTTGGTCGAGATCCAGATCAAGTCGTACGAAGAATTCTTGCAGAGCGGTCGTTCCAACCTCCGGCGTAAAAGCCAGGGGCTTGAGGCGGCGTTCGCGGATTGCTTTCCTATTGAAAGTTTTGATGGGACTTGCCGGCTTGAGTATCAGGGCTATTCTCTTGGTAAACCCAAGTATTCCATTCCGGAATGCCAGAAGCGTGGCATGACCTATGCCGCGCCGCTCAAGGTGAAGCTCCGTCTTGTTCGTAAAGGTATCGCCAAAGAACAGGAAGTTTATATCGGGGAGCTCCCGCTCATGACCGAGACCGGCACATTCATCATCAACGGTGCCGAGCGTGTCATCGTGAGCCAATTGCATCGTTCGCCAGGCATGTCGCTTGAGGAGAGCCTGCATCCGAGCGGCAAAAAAATGTATAGCGTTCGCATTATCCCGTATCGCGGCGCATGGCTTGAGTTCGAGTCTGACGCCAACGACGTGCTCTACGCCTATATCGATCGCCGGCGCAAGATCCTTGCAACCGCACTTCTGAGGGCGTTGGGTTATTCGTCGACCTATGATATCTGCAAAGAGCTTTACTCCGTTGAAAAGGTTCGTGGGTTTGATAGGTCAAAGGTCAAGGATTGTGAGGACGAAATTCTCGCCGAAGATGTTTTTCATCCGGCGAGCAAAGAATTGATCGCGGCGGCCGCCTCCAAGTTGACCAAAGAAGTACTCGCGATTTTTCTCTCCAACGATGTAACGTCCTTTTCGATCGTGAAGCTTCCCAAGGATGACCGCTCTCTCATCAATACGCTCGAGCGAGATCCCTACCGCAATTCTCAGGATGCACAACTTGCGATCTATCGTCGCGTTCGTCCTGGCGATCCGCCGACGGAGGCAAGCGCCAAAGATCTTATCCAGAAACTTTTCTTTGATCCCCAGCGTTATGACCTCGGCCATGTTGGCCGTTTTATGCTTAATAAGAAATTGGGATTGAGCACGAGCGCTGCAGACACGAAAAACACGACACTTCGTCCTGACGATGTCATGAAAGTGATCAGCAAGCTTCTCAAGCTTCGCTCCGGGGAAGTAAGCATCGACGACATCGATCATCTTGGTAATCGACGCGTACGTTCCGTGGGCGAGCTTTTGCAAAACCAGTTCCGCGTGGGTCTCGCGCGCATGAAGCGTTCCTGCGTGGAGCGCATGTCCATTTATGACCTCGAAGCCGCGATGCCGCACAATCTGATCAATCCGAAGCTTATTTCCGCAGCGATCAAGGATTTCTTTGGACGGAGCCAGCTGTCGCAGTTCATGGACCAAACGAATCCTTTGGCGGAGCTGACACACAAGCGCCGTCTTTCCGCGCTCGGTCCCGGCGGTCTTTCAAGAGAACGCGCGGGTTTTGAAGTCCGCGACGTTCACCCCTCGCATTACGGTCGTGTTTGTCCGATTGAAACACCGGAAGGTCCGAATATCGGATTAATCTCGTCTTTGAGCACGTTCGCGCGCGTCAATGATATTGGGTTTCTTGAGAGTCCATATCGCAAGGTCGTGAAGGGCCGTGTGACGGACCAGATCGATTATCTCACGGCAGACGAAGAGGACAAATATGTGATCGCGCAGGCGAATGCACCGCTTGATAAAAGTGGTCATTTCACATCGGATGCGGTTTCGTGTCGTGCCCGCGGGGATTTTCCGAAAAAGAAACCCGAAGAAATCGATTATATGGATGTGTCGCCTCGCCAGCTTGTGAGCGTGGCGGCGGCTTTGATTCCGTTCCTGGAGCACGACGACGCGAATCGCGCTCTTATGGGCTCGAACATGCAACGCCAAGCCGTGCCTCTTCTTATTCCCGAAGCTCCTTTCGTAGGGACCGGAATGGAGCGTCATGTGGCGAAGGACTCCGGGGCGGTTGTTCAGGCCAAATCCCGCGGGACTGTGAAAGCGGTCACTTCTGATGAGATCGTCATTGATGACTTTGTTTACAAACTCCGAAAATTCAAGCGGTCCAACGCCGGTACTTGCATCAACCAACGCCCTCTGGTCGAAGTGGGCGACAAGGTGAAGCGCGGGGATATCCTCGCGGACGGCGCGGCGACACAGGGCGGGGAACTTGCGCTCGGGCGTAACGTGCTTGTGGCGTTCATGCCGTGGCGTGGGTACAACTTCGAAGACGCCATCATTGTCAGTGAAAAATTTTGCAAGGAAGATGTTTACACCTCCCTTCATATCGAAGAATTCGATATCGAAGCGCGTGACACGAAACTTGGCAACGAAGAGATCACTTGCGATATCCCGAACGTGAGCGAAGAGGCTTTGAAGGATCTCGACAAAGAAGGCGTGATCCGTATCGGCGCGGAAGTGAAGCCCGGCGATATTTTGGTTGGGAAGATCACTCCGAAATCCGAGATTGAACTTTCTCCTGAAGAGAAACTTCTCCGCGCGATCTTTGGTGAAAAAGCCGGGGATGTGCGTGACGCGTCTCTTACAGTGCCTCCGGGCGTGGAAGGTGTGGTGGTGGACGTGAAGGTGTTT
>MHFU01000052.1 GCA_001804345.1 Omnitrophica bacterium RIFOXYB12_FULL_50_7 | reverse complement strand
GTCGGGTCCCCGGATCGAGAATTCGATCGGATACCCGCGTGTTGCCGAGAATCCTCGCGTGGAAAGGTCCTGCATGATCGCCTTCACGTTGGGGATCTTGTTGATACCGGTTCTGAACTGGTCCATCACATCTTGTTGTGTCGGGCGTCGCTTGAGTTTCGGATCATAAGGTCGGTCCTTCGGATCCTTGAGCGTTACAAACATCATGCCCGCATTGACCTCACCCTCGATTCCTCCCATGCGTACACCGATGACACAAAAGTAGCGTTTGATGCAGGGGTGCTTCATGGCGAATTCTTCGACGGCCTTGAATCGTTCGCTTGTGAAATAAACCGAAGATCCGATAGGTGTTTCCAGGGCGACTAGGAACATGCTTTGGTCCTGCGCCGGGACGAACTCTTTTCTGAGCAGGGGAGTCGTGATCATATAAGAGGCGATGCAAAAAACAAGGGAGAGAAGGAGGACTTTCCACTTGTGTTTGAGGGCCAGAACGAGACCTGTGCCATAAAGTATCCTGAGTTTGACCATGCCGTGTTCGAAGGCTCTGCCGAATCGAGTCTTTCTTTCTCCGATTTCAAGTAATTGAGAACACCGCATCGGCGCGAGCGTTAAGGCTTCGAGAAGTGAGAGAAAGACTGCGGCGGTGATCGTGATGCCGAACTGGAGAAAGAATTTTCCGATAATGCCTTTCATGTAGACCACGGGAAGAAAGATCGCCGCAATTGCCAAAGTGGCTGCTAAAGCCGCGAAAGTGATCTCCTTCGAGCCTTTCAAAGCAGCATCGATCTTGTTATCGCCCATCTCGCGGTGGCGGACAATATTTTCAAGTACCATGATGGCGTCGTCCACCACAATACCGATGGCGAGCGAAAGTCCAAGCAACGTGAATATGTTCATGGTGAAGCCCGCGAACTTCATTACGATGAATGTTCCGAGGATCGAGGTCGGGATGGCGAGCAGGATATTCATGTTCGAGCTCCATGAGCCAAGGAAGAGCCAGCACACCAGGGATGTGAGAACGGCGGAGAGGATGAGTGTCAGGAAGAGTTCATGGACGCTGTCGCTGATGAATTTGCTCGAGTCGAAATTGATCCCGATGGAAAAATCTTTCGGAAGCTCACGCTGGATCTGGGCGAGTCGCTTCTTGACGCCTTCCGCGACGGCAACGGTGTTGGCGCCGCGTTGTTTGCGGATCCCGAGGCCGACGGATGGCTCTCCTCCGGTGCGTGACATCCTCCGGAGATCCGCCAGGCCATCCTCGATTCTGGCGACCTCGCTTAATTTGATCGGGCGATAGATGGGCTTTCCGTTACGGTTATTAATGACGATCTTCTCAAATTCTTCGACGGAGCGGGCCTCTCCCATGGCGCGGACCGAGGATTCCTTTTCCTGGGTTTCCAGTTTTCCGGCAGGGATTTCGATGTGTTCTGTCTGGATCGCGGCAATCACGTCTTCGACGGTCAGTTGGTACGAAAGAAGTTTTTTTGTGTCGATCCACACGCGGAGGTTTCGTTCCAGGAACCCGCCGAGGAAGATCTCGCCGACTCCGGGTACGGTCTTGAAACGGTCTTTGATGCTCCGGTCGACATAATCCATCAGGTCTTTTAGAGGGAGGCGCGAAGTGATCGAAAGCCACATGATCGGCTGGTCTTCGGGATTGAATTTCTGGATGATCGGGGGATCGACGTCCGCCGGGAGACGCCGCCGCGCTTCGGAGATCTTGCTCTGAACTTCCTGTAGCGCGACATCAATGTCACGATCAAGATCGAATTCGAGCTTGATGCTGGCTTTTCCCTCGGCCGAGGAGGAAGAAATATCACGGAGCCCCTGAATTCCCATGACCGAATCTTCAATGATGTCGACCACGTCGCTTTCCATCACCTCGGGCGCGGCGCCTTCCCAGATCACACTCACGTTCAGGACGGGGAAGTCCACGTCCGGCATCATGCCGACCCCCATCCCGTGGCAGCCGAGCACGCCGAACACCATCAGTCCGATCATGAGCATCCATGCAAATACCGGATTCTTGATCGAGATCTCGGATAAGTTCACGACACTTCTCCGATTGCGACCCGGAAAGCAGCTTCGTCCTGTTTCATCACATAATAAGTCAGGTTCTGACGTTGCCGGGTGTTATGGAGAGATTCCAGGGCTGCAAGGACATCGAGGTTGCTCACGAGACTGCGGGTGTATTCCTCGGACTGGACTGCGTAATTGTTTTCGGCGTTCCGGACGGCTTCTTTCAAAAGTCCATTGGTCTCTTTGGCGGAAAGCCAGATCTGATAGCTCTGCTTGATCTCAAGTTCGGCCTGTCTCTTCGCCAGGGTGAAAGTCAGCTTTTTCTGTTTCAGGATGCCAATGGAATCTTTGACTTGTCCGACCGTTTCACCGCCCGAAAAAAGAGGCACGTCGATCTTAAAGAGGGTGTCCCAATCCAAGTTCGACAACGTGCCTTCGCGGCGCATATATTGATTGTGGTCGAACGTGATCGTGGGCCAGAATCCGCTTTGGGCGACGAGGATGCCGCGCCAAGCAGTCTTGACTGCTTGTTCTGCAGATTTGACGTCGGATCGTACGGCAGCCATTTTGAGATGCTCGGTCAGCGTTTGCGAAGAGACTTCTTCCGTGGTCTCTTCCTTGAGTCCGCGCGCTCCAAGTTCTGTGCCGGTCAGGAATTCCAGGAGGTAACGAACCGTCGCGAGGGCTCCCCGGGCGCCTGCCAGATCCGCCTCAAGTATTTTAAGATTTGTCTGGGCCGTAAGAACTTCACTTGTGCGGGAGCGTCCGATCTTTTCGCGCTCTTCCAGTTCTTGGATCCGCTTCCCGAGCAGTTCACGAATACCTTGGTTGATCTCAATTTCCTTTTCATACCGCAGGACGTTGTAAAAAGCACGGGCCACATCCATATAAAGGAGTTCTTTGGCGCGGATCCAGGCTTCCGTTTGTTCTCGCCTGTAACTCCCGGCGCCCGCCAAGGCACCGATCGCTTTGAAACCCTGGAAAAGTGGCTGGCTGATCGTAAATTTACTTTCATGTACGTTAGGGTCTCCAATAGAGTCCCCGGTCAAGTTACTTTTCTGGTTATCTTGAAGCGTGCGATTAACGATGAAATCCACATTGCCGAGTCCCTGGCTTGCCGCATTGAATATCTGAGCCGTGGCGCGGGAGATAGCTTCTTTTTGGATGGCCACAGTTTCGCTTTGGATAAGCGCGAGGCGGTAACATTCTTCCAGAGAAAGAGTCGGGGCCTCAAGTGCCGGGGCGGGGGAAGCCTTCTCTTTTGCGTGAACTTGGAACGAGGCCGAAAAAATCAGCACAAAACAAAAAGTCAGAATTTTTCTATTTTTCATTTTTAGTCCTCACCAAAAAATCATCCATGACCCTGGAAACTGTTGAATAGAAACGGCTGATGACTTGATGCTCTTTTTCATTGAATTGATCGTAGGCCTTCAGGAGAAGGTCGAGACTTTGTCCCTGGATCTCGGTAATGATCTTTTTGCCCTTTGGGAGTATCTCCAGCAGGATGACGCGCCGGTCTTCAGTGTGGGGGACGCGTTTCAGGCATCTCTTTTCTTCCAGGCGATCCACAAGGTTCGTGACGGCGGGTTTGGTGATCTCCAGGCGGCCGCTGATCTCGGTCATGGAAACGGTGCCCAGGAGCATCAATTGATAAAGAAGTGTGTACTGAGGGAGGGTCAGATCGACCCGGTTGAGCATTTGGGCGTACAGGCGGGAGAACTTCGGATGGAGCTCTCTGAAGCTTGCTGCGAAGGCTTCGCGGTCATTCATCGGTCAGTACTCCTGATCGTTTGTCTGTTAAATAGTTTAATCTATTAACTATCTACACTTTGAAGTATACACAGGCCCCAAGCGGAATGCAAGGAGGCAAACGGGATTTTTTTGGGTTTTGATTAGCTAAAAAGGCGGGCTGCTAGAATGCCGTTCAGGATGAACTGAACCGCGATTGCGGCGAGGATGAGGCCCATGAGGCGGCCGGTGATCTTGAGGGCGATCACGCTGAGTATTTTGGATCGGGTGGCTACGAACCCGAGGATCAAGAATGTCAGGGCCGAGACAAGGAAGATAGCGCCTGCCAGGATCATATGATGCGCGGCTGTTTCAGCCTTATTTGCTAGGAGAATGACTGCGGTGATGGCGCCCGGGCCTGCGAGCATCGGGATTGCCATAGGAGTAATGGCAACATCGTGTTTGGTGATGCCCTCAGCCTTTTCTTCCTGAGTTTCCTTGATTGCCGTGCGACGGGCCTGCAACATGTCCAGAGCCACCAGGAGAAGAACAATGCCCCCGGCGATTTCAAAGGCCGGAAGCGTGATCCCGAAAGCCAAAAGCAATTTTTGACCGAAAAAAAAGCTCAAGATCAATATCGCGAATGTGATCAGAGAAGCCAGCCGGGCCATGTGGACCCGCTCCTGACTCGTGTTTTGCTGGGTCATGGCCAAAAAGGCGGGGATGAGCCCTATCGGATCCACGATGACAAAAAGGGAGGTGAATGAAAGGATCGCAAAATCAAGAGAGTTCATCATGGCCTTAAGACATCGGCATGGAATCTCCGCTCCTTTATCCTTTAGAGATAAGTCCTGCTGGCAGCGCCCTCGGATTGCGTGTTCCATCGTCGAGTTTTTGGAGATTTGAGATTTGCAATATATGGCAATTTATAACATCCAAGAGAGATGAAACATTCCGGATATCCCGCCATTTGACCAGTAGGAAATAGGTGCTATCTTTCAGATTACTAAGCATCTTGTAAAAGTTTTCGGGCTAAGCAAATGAGAATACAAAATACTTCCTTAGGGAGTCATCCATTCAAACGAGGCGTCGCTATCATCACTGCGGCGCTTTTTCTGTTTACGGGACTTCTCAACTCCGCACCTCAGGCATTCGCCCAATTCGTTGACACCCAAGTTCAGGGAGGGAATCCATCCGGTCTCCTTCGCTTAGCCCGTGATCGTGAGATCCGGATCCCTCCCGAACTTGGTTTCATACAAGAAACGTACAACGCGCAACGCACAACGCGCAACGAAAGCATGCCAGCGACCAGTGACCAGCGACTAGCGACTCACGACCGAATGGTCGTGTATATCCAAGACGCCCACGACTCTCTTGAGGCGCAGGAAAATATCGCGAAGATCATCGAACATCTCGTCGCGAATTACGGTATCAAAACTGTCTTTGAAGAAGGTTACGAAGGTCCGGTCCCCACGGACAAATATTTCGGGTTCATCCAGGATCCGAAGCTCCGCGAGAAAGTCGCTTATTTTTTCATGGACCATCTCCGCGTCGGCGGTGCGGAATATGCGCACATCAACAGATCAGCGATAAGCGATAAGCGTAAAGTGATAAGCAAAAACAAAAAAGAACTTACCGCTTACCCCTTACCGCTTAGCGCTGATTTTGAATTGATCGGCGCGGATTCCCTCAAGCTCCACAAGGAGAATGTCGAGCAGTACCGTCTTTCTGACGCAAAAAAAGATGCCATCACCCGAGATCTCAAGGCGCTCGAAAAGGAATTCAAGTCGCTTGCAGATGCCAGATTTCCCAAGGAATTCAGGGAATGGCTCAAGATGAAGGAGCAGTTTGACGCGAAGAAGCTCGATCTTTTCACGTATCTTGGGCGAACAGCTTCGCTGTTCAGACCACAGACCGGAGACCATAGACCGCAGACTTTACACTCCCGAGGTGGGACGAAGTCACTCCTCGGGAGTGGGGATGGTTTCGCATCAGCGAATGTTTTAAAAGAAATCGCGCCTTTATTGCAATTTGTCCTCGAGGCCGTTCGCTCAAACGACCCGACAGTAATCGAAAAAGCCAGATACATCGATGCCCGCGAGGTCTTTGGCGAACTCAGCAAGCTCGATCAAACGATGGCAGAAACTTATTTGCATGACGCGGCTGACAAACAGCTTTTTCAGTATTACAAAATCCTCGGCCTCCTCAGGCGGTTGAATGATCTTCAGGTGTCTCAAGAGGAATACGAGACGGTCAAGGAAAGTCTCAAGGCGTTCGATACCGATTCGTTCGCCCGGTTCATTTTCAGCCAGGCGTCCAAGACCCTCATTCTTTCCAGGATGTGGGAGAGGAATATCCGGGAGGCGGTGAAGTTCTACGAAATCGCAGCGGAACGTGATGGAGCTATTTCCAGAACGTTGGACCAGTATTTTTTAGGGGATAGGGTACAGGGTATAGGGTATAGAAAAAACTCAGGTCTGGAGAAACTAACCCCTAACGCCTATACCCTAAACCCTAATGTGGCAGTTTTGGTGTACGGCGGCTTTCACAAAGAAAACATCAAACGTATTCTCGAGGCAAAGAATATTTCTTATCTTGTTGTCAGCCCGCGAATCACAAAACCCAGCCCACGGCACGAGGAATTTTATAAACGTCTCATGATGCAAGGTATGCATAAGTTCGAAGTTCCGCTTCAGCTTGCGAAGGGTGCGAGGGCGATCCCTGTTTATGCCGAATCATTCGGCCGCGCCGAGGTTCGTGCGGTCTATGAAACTCTGCTTGCCAATCCCAAGGTCGATCTCGGGACTTTGGATCGGATGATCGGGAGGGCGGAATCGCAGGCGGCAAAAGGGGCCGTGACGATCAAAATTCCCGAGGAATTTGCCGGGAAGATCGCAAAAGAAAAAAGGCTTGGTTTATATACCGCGCCTGGTCTTGGAAAAATAGCTTTAATTCCTATGAGTTTGGTCGAGGCCATCGCAAAAAGTTACGGGAAAATTTGGGCTGACCGGGATATGGGTTTATTTCTGGCATCGCTTGGAAGCAATATACGTGCAGTCATCGAAGGTTCGGACAGCCAGCGCCAGATTAACATTCCCAGATCAGTATTGAAACTTGCCGGGTTTCTTCAGATGGCGCACATCGGAGTTAGATTGGACGGGGCAATGATTGAGCTTTTCGATCCGACCCTGGCCACACCGGGTGTGGCCAGGGGTGATGGCCGCTCGGAGATGCGGGATCTAGCTGCGACTGAATCATTTTCAATGACGATCAAGGTTGGGGAATTGAAACAAATGGTCGGAACGAGCGACTGGCTGGGGGTCAGTGTTGCGGCGATGGATCCCGCCAAGGGCGCTGACGTTCATGTTTGGTTTAACGATAGAACTTCCTACAGCAAGTGGATGAACAAGGGGGATGCATTTTTACCGTTCTGGGGAACGACGATCAAGCTCCTCGGAATGGATCCGGGCACACAGTCCGTCGAACTTCTAGTGACTTGCTCCGAAGTGTGGGGTGAACCAGACCCGAAACCCGAGACCCGAGACCAGAGTAAAGCCCGCGCGGAAGTGCGCCGGTCTTTCGATCAGACAGGGGCGGATTCTTTGTTTCGCAAGGGATGGATGCAGCGGAAGATCTTGAAAATTCTTGGAACTTTTCTGGCGTTAACCGTGCTATTGGGACATGAGCCTCTCATGGCGGACAGTTTTGCAAAAGGCCTCGCATCGTTTTTAAATTTGAAGAATCCCTCCTCTGCAGAGACACCGTGGGATAAGCGGTTAAGAGATGCAAGAGTGTTTCCGGACGATTTAAGCCAGGCTCGTTTTGCCGGTAATGGAAAAGTTATCGAAAATGCAAGGCAATATCAACTCGCATGGCTTCCGCTTACGGATCATGTTGAAGTTGAGTTTGTGAAGCGCGGTGTTTTTGCTCAAGGAGGAAACAAATTCACCCCGGTAAGTACAAGAGGCGATGGCATCGACGCGGTTTATCGTTATCAGTTACCCCGGGATATGACGTTTCAGGAAACGCTGGATTTTATTCATGAGATCCGCCGCCTGCCATTCAGCGACCAAGTACCATTATTCCTTCCCAAGTTTGCTGCTCAATTTAT
>MHFU01000051.1:15269-16897 GCA_001804345.1 Omnitrophica bacterium RIFOXYB12_FULL_50_7 | reverse complement strand
GGTTTTCTCTTCGTATTGGATCAGAGCGTCGCTTTTCACACCTCTTTTAACGGCGTCCTAAGGAATTTCTTCAGAGGGCTAAACAGACACCCCCGGCCGTTCAAAGAACGGCGCTACGCTGCCGTCTCCACCGCTTCGCGGGCTGTGAACATATCCGCTAACGCCTGCATATCAAACACCAGGACATTTCCTTTAAACTGGATCACAGACCCGAAACCCATTTTGTTGAGGTCCGTCAGGATCAGATCGGGATTTGTCATCATTTCTTCACGCAGCTTTTTCGTGGCGGTCGCATATTTGAGGAAAATATGCCGGATCGCCGCGGCCGCAAGCAACTTCAGCTCAGGATCCGTCAGCCTACCGATCTCGGCCACGATCGTGTAAATGCCCATATTCCCGATCTTGAGATCATCGGTCCAGAGCGCCACCGTGTTGCCGTCATTGGAGACCAAAGCTTTTTGTGCCTGTTTCTCTGCGGTCCTGCTCGGATTATTCATGTCATAGACGAGATTCGTGAGCGGGGCAATACTCCACGCACGACCGAGCATCTGGTCCTTCCTGTGAAGTACGATCAGCCGGTCCAAAGTGAGCAGCCCAAGCATGCCCAGGATCACCGTACTATCCTGCCCCGAATGGTTCGTCACGACACCGATCGCGTGTTCCTTGGCACGAACCGAAAGCGCATCATTGACCGCGCCAATCTCCTTTATTTTGGAGATCACCACATCACGAGCGATCGTGCGCCCCGTATCCACAAAACCTTCAATCCCCACAAGAACACCGGGTTTAGCCTCAGTAAGGAACGCCCGGATCCTCACCACCACAGGAGCCGTATCCCCAAACTCCCCAAAATTTTCGTCCATGAATTTGTCAAAACCCTCCGAATTTAGAAAACCCGTCAGCTCCTCCGCGGTTTTGTATTTCTGAAGCTCGTTCACAAGGACCCCGGCCCGCTCATCAAACTGCGTTTGAATCCTGGCCAGACTTTTCTTCCCGATCTCAAGCGCCCTTGCGCGTACTGCATCCGGATTCCGTACAACTTCCTCCGGGCTCACCACATCGCCAAAATTTATCCTCATCCGCTGTCTGAGCTCTGGGCGTGTCGGCGAGGTACCCGAGACCCCTTGATCATTCGTCACAGTTCCTGCGGCAGGACGATCCGTAATGCGATAAATATTAGCGCCCGCTTTGCGATACCCGAAACTGGCACCTATCCCAGTAAGAGCCTGGAGCCTTTGCGAGGATGGAACAGCCGCGAGAGTAAATTCAGGTAGAACTAAATCCAAAAGCCATGCATCCGAAATGACAGGACCGCGAACAAAGGGAGCCAGTGCTTTCATCATGTCATTCGGAGATTCAATCCCGAGATGTTTTGTTTCGCCGTAAAGCCCGGCCTTGAGGATCAGCCCGTCAAAAGGCTTCGTCGAAAGGTTGCCCATTAATGTTTGGACCTTGCCGACAAGCCCTGGATCATTCAGATCCGTATTCAGTATATAAACAAAATGTCTTGGCCTTGAATCAGTATCGTCCGGATGCTGCCAGGCGAAATAAACGTCAAATCTCTCAGGATTCTCTTTATCCTCCTTGAACTCAACATTCGACGCACCGAGGACACCAAGTTCAGCCTC
>MHFU01000051.1:7309-15259 GCA_001804345.1 Omnitrophica bacterium RIFOXYB12_FULL_50_7 | reverse complement strand
GCTCTTTCCAGAACAACCGCCGTCAGCGCATTTGCGATCAGAAGCGGGGTCCGAAGATCCGGCCCGCCGGCCGGCAGCAAAACACTTTCGGCGGGCTTGTTCCCAAAAAGTTCTTTATTTAAGGCCAGAAAATAATTTAGATTTTCAGGACTGATGACCTCCGTAAGATCCTTCCGCACTTCGGCGCGGCGGGAAGCTGGCAAAGGAGTCTCTTTGGAGGTAGAAATCTCGGAGCGAACCTCCAAGAGGGATTGATCGGAAGGGATCCAATCCTTGAGGGATGTTTCGAACAGTCCGTTGAGATTCACAAGATTTACATTTTCTTTATCGGCCCGGTCATAATCTCGAAGAAAAGCCTCCTTTTGCCTTGGGGGCAAATTCCTCATTAAAGCATTTTTCATTTTCTTGAGCGTTGCGGCATCCGGCGCCAAACCGAAGACCAGCATCGCACGCACTCCCCGTATCGCAAGAGTTGCATCCATATCCGGCCAGTCAACACGAAGCGTCCTGGTCTGAAGGTCCTTGAGATATTTCAGAATGTCCCCCGACACATCTTGGCGCAATTGCGTCGCCCCGGGCCTACCCGCATCAAACTTGATATCGATCACACCGCCTTCCCGAACGGTGAAATTAAGCGGCAGACCGTAAACGGTGAATTTCGGCTGATTGTCAAAAGTCACCAGAAGTTCCTGCTTCTGAAAGCTGGTAGGCACTCCCAACGAGGACAATGCCTGCTTCACGAGCTTTTTATCTCCATTTTTTATGATCACGTCCAAATCCCCCGAATCACGTACCAAACCCTTGTTCAACAGCATACGAACCGCCGCGCTGCCAAACAAAGTCACCGAAGTCCCGGAAGGAAGCTTCTGAAGCGCCGTTTTCCATTCAGCATCAAGCCACACGTTAATGGTTTCACTACTTCTTGGTAGTTGAACCTCGACCGGCAACACATTTCCATCCTCGCTTCTCACTTCCTTGCGGGAGGAATCAGCACTCGGGGCTGCCGACGCAGTGATGGGCTTGGGGGCTTGATGTCGCAGCGGTGGAAAATCGGCCTTACCGATTATCGCAGCATCTAAACTGGGCTCTGCATATCCCATCGCACGTGCAAACTCTTCAGCCCCCGGAATCAATTTCAGGTTGCCCAACTTCAACCCATCATACATCGCCTCATCAAGCAAAACGGACAAAGCCCCCGGCACATCATCGAGATTTTCCGATCTTTCATTTTTTATGAATTGGCGGTATCCCCTGATCGGATTGTAAAAATCACAGTTCCGCCACAGATGAATAGATTCTCGGTCAGCTTCTCGCGCTGAAGGCTCCGCAGCAACGATCTTGTGAGACCTGGAAGTGTAAAACAGCCAAACTTGTCCCTTCCAGCGAGCAATAAGACATTCTTCCCCTTCCACGTATTGTTCATCCCCGACCTTGCGCCACGCGGGAACCTGATACATCGTATCGTGCAAAATCATAACATCCGGATTTTGCCAATCGGCTTCCGTAGCTTCATTGCTCAGGACCACTTTGAAACTTCCGAGATCCTTTCCGACCGTATCCGCCAATAGAACCGCTTTGGCGTTGGGATCCTCGCGCCTCAACTCTTCTACAAGCGCCTTACGGCTTCGCGCTTCCTTGGGAATATCATCACCCGTGAGCGATTTACCCTTTAGAATACGATCCAGATAATCCAGAAGAAAAGCTTCCGCGTTGTCAAAATACTTCTCATGGCTCTCGCGTTCATACTCGCGTTCATACTTCCGGTGTGCGATATTCCTGGCAAAATCCGAGAGATTAAAATAATCCAGATATTTTTCAGCATTCCCTTCTCTCGCAAGAAATTCTCCGAGTCTGTTCGAACCAAACTCCGCATCCAGGTCAAGGGCCCTTTGCAAAGCTCTCTTATATTCATCAATTACAGCCTGTGATAGGGTTGGATCAAAAAATTCCTGCGAATCAACAAAAGCCTTACCGTCCTGCATCCTGACCTTCACCACAGCCCCGCTATTCTTCACCATGGATAAAATATTTTGATAATCGATCTCGCGCCCCTCATAAGTCTCTGAATCCGCCTTCAAGCCGTCCTCTTCACCCGGGGTTCTCCCTAGGACTTCTTCAGCCGAAGGCTCGCGCTCCGCTGGTTTTACTTTTTCAAGAAAAGCGTTCAATTTGTCCAAAGGATAGCGTTTGCTTTCCTTGCGCTCCCTGGAATACATATTGTTATCACCATATCGAGTGCCACCCAAAGAACCGCGATCCTGCACATAAACGCGCCCATCCTCACCCACACCAATCTGGAAATGCGCTCGCGAAAAAGTTCCGGCCGGCGAATCCAAAGTTGCCAGATCAGATGATCCCGAAGAAAGAATAATGCTATTATTTGCGCTTTCTCCGCGGCCAATATTAATGGGAAATTCTTTGTTGGAATACGAGAATTCCCGCTGTCGTGTGAGACCCTCAGGGACCCGGACAACTATCTTGTCTGTCTCGGGATCGTACCGGACCAGAAAGAGACGCCCGTTCGCGATGATCCCCTCAACATCTTCTCCCAACCAAACCTTGTCCAAGCCCTGTAACTTAGCGAATTCAGCAACCTCTGCCAGCAATGCCGGCTTGGTCGCACCCGAAATTTTGTCGCCCCCATACCATGTCCCGTTAGCAGAATCACGATCGCGAACATACACCTTTCCATCGGTACCAATTTCAACCGCGAAGTGCTCTCGCGAGACACCTATCGTTTCCCCGCTAGTTTTAATCACCATATCATTTTTCTTCAGCCTCTTTGCTCTTCCGATATTGATGACCTCCCCGGGTTTAAAATCAATTTCCTGTTCAACTTTTTCCGTGATCGTTGGAGCTCCGGTGAGTAGGTCAATCGGTGCCCTGACGATCAACTTATTCCTGGCACGGTCATACCGAACGCTGAAAGCAAATTCTCGTGTTTTGCCGATTTTAACGTGAGAAACGTCCGGCCCCTTCCAAACATCCGCCGCCCTCACCTCCGCTCTCAATTCGGATCGAGGCTCTCGTCTCTGGTCTCGAGTCCCTGCCTGCCGATAGGCAAGGTTGTCATAAGCATCCCACCCTTCCCGGATTAATGCGGCCATTCTTTTCAGCGACGCAAATTCACCTATGGATAACCGATACTGCGCCGTGGCCGGCTCAAAAAACTGGTGCGTATCGCTCCCGAAATAAATGAATTTCCAAAAGGCATCCCCGATATAAAAGTCTCCCGGTTTTTTCAAGCTAAACTTGAGTTGAGACACGTCTTTGACGAAATCACTGATCTCTTTTTGCGTCGGATTGTGCCCGATGAAAACATGCGGCGCCAAGCGTTCGTAACCCGGCAAATCGACGTCAGGAGCGGTTTTCTCCGTGAACACATTGAGCTTTTGCTGCAATCGATCGAGCGCAGCCTTGGAAGGTTCTTTGCCGAAAAAGTAGATCGTCACGGAATTCAAGCGGTTCCAATCCTGCAAAAGTCGCGGCATCTTGTAATATCCGGCCAGATCTTCGGTCGCAGGATCAGACACTTCGATCATCCATTGATCCAGCGTGTTGATCAAAGCCTTGCTGGGCGAAACATGGGTCAACGCTATCTGGAATGAAATAATGTCCCCGGACCTTTCCCACGAATCCCGCTGTGCCTTTCCGCCCTTCTCCTTCCAGCCCCTTGCTCCTCTTTGGATCCAGCCTCGCTGATCGCCCTTTGCTTTTGTCTCCTCGGACGACTTATCAATGGAAATCCTGACATCAATTCCGGGCGCTTTTGTCTGACTCGCATACCCAATCGCATTCTCCGAATCTTCCGGCACGGTACCCTGAACACGCGAACCCTCATAGGTCTCTGAAAGCCATTGGGAATACACTTCCTCAGTCAAAACACCTTTCTCGCGTACGAGTTTTTTCGTTTCAGGATATATCTGGGGATCTAGACGATCCGCCAAAAAGCGGCTAAAATCCATCACATCTTCATGAGCGGCAGCATAGGGATTAGGCTTCGTCGTATCCAATTCCGCCATAAAACGATCCAGAGCTTCTTTTTCATTTGCCTTTCCCCGCTCCGTCGCAGCACGGAGCGAGTCTCGCCAAGATTTTGTGGCGACCCGCAATTCGGAACGGACAGGTTGTGTTGCCGCATCCATCTTTTCTAACAATCGCTGTAAATATTTTTCTCGGTCTTCGAGCTTATTTTGCGTCTCTGCGAGCTCATTTTGAAAACGATTCCATCGCGTCCATTCTTCCTTGGATAAAATCTTTTCATCATATTCTTCGGACAAATTTCCTGCCTTTTTCAAATTCTGCTGCAATTCCAGAACTTTTGGCTCCAAGGATTTCAGCTCACCGCTGATCTCTCCCGCCGTCCGAGTTAATTCTCTTACTTCATTCTCTAAACGAGCAGACTCCTCGGCCAAAAATGTCTCCGACATTCCGATTCCGCTTTCAAGGGTCCCTTTATCCAGGGTTCTCAAATCCAAAGGAGCTGGCGTCGTGCCATTGGCCGCACTTCGCCCATTTCTCGTCGTTTCTCCTTTCTTCCGGACAAGATCAAACCTCAGATCGTCCGGTAATGTTCCTAACTCCTTAATGTCCTGGACTTTTCGTAAGATCAAAAATTCACCATCCGTTCCGATCTTATCCATGATCCTTCCAAATGCCTGGCTGCCTTCGGTTTTGCCCATTTTGTTCACGAGAGTTTTTTCAAGTTCTTGCTGGTCCTCTTTTGGCAAACCAATAATCCCTCGTTTCTGGCCATCGCCAAGCATTTCGACCTCAAATCCCATCTGCTCGACCGAACGGATAAAATCATCGGTAATGTGTTCGTGGATCGTGGAAATAACGGCGATCCCATCTAGAGTAAGAACCCGGTTCATTTCATGGATCACCTGAGAACGCAAAGACTCAGGGACAACCAACATCAGGGAGGTGTTCTCAACACGGCTAAAGGAATGATCTGTAAAAGGAATGGAACGCATGTCCGCTTGAACCTGATTGGGGATATCTGATTCGGGAGTATGCTCCGCCTGGAATCGCTCGCGGCTTGCCTTTAACATATTACCGCTCATATCAAGATCCGTTCCCTTCGAGACACCCTCAATGCCGGCTATCTTCAAAACCTCTCCCAGCATCAGCCAGGCGCGATGCCCGATCGAAGGACCGGATCCCAGATAAAGCGGCGGCGCCCGCAAAAGCTCGGTCCGCCCGGTCCCCTGCAAATAACGCACCAGGTAATAATTCATGGCCCAGTGACGCCAAAACGGCGCAAGATTTTCCAACTGCGCCGCAAAATCATAAGCGATCGCATCCCAATCTTTACCAAGCTCGAAATACAATTTCTGAGCATCACTCACCGGCATACGCTTGCCTTTGGGATACGTTTCTTGCGAAGCTTCAATTTCATCCGAAAATTTTTGCATTGCGTTTTCTACTCGAGGAATCTTCGCCTGTGGATCCGTACCTTCTTCTGCCGCTTCGCCTGATTTTTCTCCAGCTCGATATCGCAAAAGGGTGATCGTAGCGCCTTTTCCACTATATTCAATTTTATATAAAACAGCCTGCGATTCATCGCGCTGCCATACTTTCAAATACGCTTTCCCGTTTTCAGCAATGATCTTCAATCGTGCGGGCACTTGAACTTCTCCGCTGAATGGAGTCCTCAACACAACATCCCGCCCGTCACCTTTTCCTCGGGTCCCATCAACTAGGAGTTCATGATAACTAAGAAGATGAACTTCGCCCTGACTTGCAATTGGCCGCAAAAAAACACTCTCGGGAAATAAATCCCGCCTTAAATCCTCTGCGGTAATGGCCTCTTTCCTTTTTTGCCTATCCAGAATCCTCTCTAAAATTTCTTTCTCTGGTTCATAACGCAAAAAGGTTATGCTGCTTTTGTCGCTATATTCGATCTTATATAAAACAGCCTGCGATTCATCGCGCTGCCATACTTTCAAATACGCTTTCCCATTTTCAGCAATGATTCTTATTTGAACTTCCCCGCTAGGGGGAAAAGTCAATTGAACCGCCCTTCCCCTGCCTGTTTCCCGGGTGCCATCTCTTTCAAGTCTGTGGTACCCAAATAATCTAACGACCCCTAAGCCAAAAGTAGACCGAAAAAAAACACCGTCAAAAAAATCCTGCTTCAAATCTTCTGGGGTAATGGGCTCCCCTTTCTTCTGCTTATCCAGAATCCTTTCTAAAATTTCATTCTCAGGCTCATATTGTGGGAAAGTGATCCTGGTTTTCCCGCTATAATTAATCCTATACAAAACATATTTCGATTCATCGCCCTGCCATACTTTCAAATATGCTGCGCCATTTTCCACAATGATTTTTATTTGAACTTCCCCGCCAAATCGAGGCGTAAAAGAAAGCCCTATCCCATTTCCTCTTTTTCTGGTTCCATCATCTTGGAGCTCATGATAATTAAAAAGATTAGCGGTCCCCAAGCCATGGTTTTTAGAAGGTTGGACTTTCCGTAAAAAAACACCGTCATAAAAATCCTGCTTCAGGTCTTCCGGGGTAATAGGCTCCCCTTTCTTCTGCTTATCCAGAACCTTTTCTAAAATTTCATTTTCTGGTTCATATTTCGAAAAAACGATCGCGGCCTTTCCGCTATATTTGATCTTGTACAAAACATATTTCGATTCATCGCCCTGCCATACTTTCAAATATGCATTCCCATTTTCAGCAATGATTTTTATTTGAACTTCCCCACTGAGCGGACAAAACAACAGGACCATCCTCCCTTTTCCTTCTTTTCGCGTTTCATCTTTCAAGAGTTCGTGATAATTTAAAAAATAGACCCGCCCGGTGCCTGAAACTACCCGTGAAAAAACATCGGGGTAAATATCAGCGTTCGTTATCTTTTGGCCGTTTTTCAATTGATCCAGAATTTTACTGAGGCTTTCTACAATTTCTCCCGCTAAAGGCTTTTGCGTTCTTGCCTGCCTCTCCTCTCCGGAATTGGCCCGCACTTCGGAGCGAAGCGTAAGCGCTGGCATGTTGGTGAGGCGCAAACCAAAAACGTGTCGCGGCATTTGAAATGTCGGCGGGTTCTTCCCGGAAAATACGCTCCTAGAACGATTCAAAATATTCAGCCAATCTCCGCTGCGAAAAAGCTCCGGAGGGATCCCCAAAGCCGTCGCGATGTCTGAAACGTCCCCCGAATGCCCGCTCCTTGGACCGGTCTCTTTCTCGTTAAAGCCCGATTGCTCGAAATAGGTCACGAAGGGCCCGCGAGAGCCATAGCTAAGCGGGATCTCAAAATTTATGAGCGCCGACTTCAAGCTCTGAAGAAGAAATTCCGTTCGGGGTAATGCGAAAGGATTGCGCGCGGAATCCTTTTCAGCTTTCGCATAAGCCTCCTGGATCGCCGCAAAAATCCGTTGAAGAAGTTCCGCGTCAGCAGGACGTTGAGGGTCTTTTAGCGGCTTCACATAAATAATAATACCATTGTTCACCATGCTCTCGGAATGCTCATAGGCTTCGAGATTCAATGCCAAACTTATATCAGGCATAACACCCCATTGGCTAAGCTCATCCTTTTGGCTAAGCTTCTCCTCTAAGTACCGATAAGCCTTTGTCATATTCCGGGTCAACACAGGAATATAAATGCGAAGTTTTGGCTGTTGAGTATCCCTGCGATTTCGAAGCGCATAGGATTTCCCCTCCAGTAGTAATTTCTCCTTGATATACACATTAGAAGGTGCGCCTTCTTCGGCGGAATATTTTTTCTTCAATTCTTCGCTTAGTTTCTCAACGTCTCTTTTATAAAAACTATTAAGAACATAAAACCATAGCCGCACAAGCGTGCCAATCACCGGAAGGCCTCGCATAACGTTTCCGGCCTGGTCCCACAGTTTCCAGAAAGTAGTTTCAGAATTTTCCACCCGGACGATCCAATCCCCGATCGGCCCGACCACATTTCCATAATTGGATCTTGTTAATTCC
>MHFU01000051.1:0-7289 GCA_001804345.1 Omnitrophica bacterium RIFOXYB12_FULL_50_7 | reverse complement strand
CGCCACAATCTCCTGCAAAACATTCTCCCGCACTTCAGCACGATTGTCCCTGCCTGCCGGCAAGCCAGGCGTCAGGTTTGTGGCGGAGGCTTCGGCGCGAGCCGTCAAATCACCGGGTTCTGCCGCAAAAGCAGCGATCGAACCAGCCTCCTGGGTATCCGGTATCGCTCCCCTTCTTTGAATCAAAACATGGAAGTTTTCGTCGTAAATTTCCTTCAAATCTCGCTCATTAAAACCCAGCTGCTTAAAAAAAGGTGCCCCAAAAAAAGCGGTTTGCGACAGGAAAGATTCAAATGCTAGGCCCAGGGTTTCTCCGAATTTGATGATAGCCTTCTCGTGGGGATCCGAAGTAATGTCCACCTCACCGGGCTTCTCGTACATGTAGTAATCATCGCGCAAGATCAGCCAATTGAACGGATCCCATTGTGCCGCAATACCCCTCCAAGAATCTGGCAATTTGCGCCGCCAATCATAAATCTTATCTTTGACGCGTCCTTTCAGGAGCTGATTCAGTTTTTCATTGCGGATCTTCCAGCCCCCGATCACAAAGGGGCGATCGGCCGAATAATTTCGAACCGATAATTTCTGGTTCCAGTTCGCAGCAGCAAAATAATCAATCGTGATGACGGATCCGGCTTTCAGTCGCTGCGCAACGTTTTGCTGCCAATCAAGTGCATGTAAGTTAACCGCCACCTCTGAACCCTCGTTCAATGCTTTAAAAACCGGCTGGCCAAGCATCCTCAGATAGGATCCTATACGAGCCTCATTTCCTTTTGATAATTCACCAAACACCTCAAACAAGGCACCCTTCTCGTCAAGTGCGACATAGGCCTCTTCCAGCTCACCTGTTTTTAGGTTTTTCCTGACCCTGTGGACTGGAAAGGCGTCAGGAAGCTCATTGGATATAAAAATCCCGGTGATACCAGACTCAAGCTTAAGGTCCGGCGCATAAGCCGAACCCTCAACCCATCGGACCGGCTCACCCGCAAGCCTCGGTTTTTGTTCTTTCTCAATCAACCCGATACTGGAATCTACGATGACGTATTCAAATCCTTTTCCTTCCTCTTGGTTTTGCTTGTCACTCAACCTATAAAGATCCGTGTCCTTTAAAGCATCTAAAATAGCCTTCGCCATCACCCCGGTCCCCGCTCCCATTTCAACTACTTTGAAGACATCGGGCCTTCCGAGTCTTTCCCATTCATCCAGGATCTTGAGAGCCAACCCTCTTCCAAAAACATGAGGCGCCCGAACAGGATAAGTGTAAAAATCTTGCTTCCCATCGAGCGCGACCTTTGCAACGTTGCCGCCATAATACCCCTCCGCTCCATAGGCATTAAGGCGCATAAACTCTTCAAAAGTCACTTTGTGGCCGGGCGATGAACGAATCGCCTCCACGATAAAATCCTTGGCGCGAACTTCGGCACGAGAACCTTGTTCCGCTCCCGGAACTAAATTGGGATCCGGCACAGACGGCGCAGCAGCGCTGGCCACATCGGTACCAGGGCGAAGCCTGGAGCGTTGGTAGACCGCAAGGTTTTTGTCTGACAGAGATCCCCATTCCTTTGCATATTCAATAAAAGCATCCATATTCCTGCTCTGTCGAAGCGAGCCATCTAACGATTCGATAAAATTACGACTTTCGAGATAGTCACGTATTTTCCGTTGATTCGGAGGGAGATTTTCTTTTTGAGTTCGAATAATATGTTCGACCTCTTTAAAAAATCCGTCCCTTGCAAAGAGGGTGTCTGTGCTGGCCGTAATAAAGAAAAAACCATTCTCGATTCCGTCAAAACTTATTTTCCTAAACGGTTCCACGTCGGGGATAAAGACTTCGTACTTTTGACCTTCAGGCTTCCGAGCCATAAAGTTGGAGGGATCCCGGCGGCCTTCGGTATAAAATAAACCCTCTAAAGAACCGTTCTCGCTCTCTAAAGTTGCAAGCCATATGCGGGCCATGAGGCGGCCCACTTCTTCCCATACACGCAATTTTTCGGGGTCCATGCTGCCATCCCGCCTGATATTTGCACCCTCCCGGATATCACCGAGTGAAATGATATAGTCGCCTTTCTGATCGCGAAGAGGCCAGTACTTCCAGATCGCAACTGAATCTCCCGTTCGTTCGTGAATCGTGCTGATGGTTTTTATCTCTTGGATTAGCGTTTCTTTATCTCCTACATGCATCCGCAGGCCAAAGGTTAATAATTGGCCGTCTCCGGTCCGCGCTTCGATTTCAAAAAGAGCTTTAAAACTTCCACGCGCAATAAAAGTAATTTTTTCAATTAGAAGTTGAGAGGCCTGCGTATTTAGCTGTTGCCCCAGGATGGCCCCTATTTCAGGGCTATTTTCCAGAAAAAAGGCTCTCAGTCTTGGTTCTTCCGCAGAAAGAACATTTACAAACCTGGCCTTATCGGTTAAAGCCACTTGAACTTGACGCTCACCCACAGAAGCTGTCTCCCGCCTCTCCTGTCCAGGGATGAGACTTGCTTCACCGGGGGCGGCCCGCACTTCAGCGCGTTTGGCTTCCGGCCGCTGAGCCGTGCTCGGTAATCCGGAATCCGTAACACCGGTCTCTCGCAGCTGGCGCTGAAGGTCAGAAATTTCGGCTTGAATTCGCGCTATTTCTTCACGGATCTGAAACATCTTGCGGCGATTTTCTTCCAATTCCGATCTGCCATTGCGGAGTCTCTCCTCCCACGCCCGTACAGCAGGAGACTTCTGATTAAAGAGCGCATAGGCCTTCCCCATCAACCCTTGAGACACCCTTTGAAAAGATAATTCATCCGTGCTGACTTGCGACTCTTTCATGGGTTGGGCCAACTCCAGTCCGGCCCCTTCTCGTTGAAGATTTCTTAACTTCGAATCGAGCAGCCTAATTTTTTCAGCTGCTTCTCTCCTTTTCCGTTCCAATTCCAGCTTCTGTGCTTGCTCTTCTTTCACTTTTTGAGCGGCCTCTTCTTGAGCCTTATCCATTTCCGCACGGACATCCCTTAACTGATTCGAGATTGCCTCAAAAAGAATCGAAAAATCCTTTTCATGGCCTGTGTTGATAATAATTCCCATCGCGGCGACGGCTCTTAGAATTTTTTCTTCCGGGGAGCCGAGTTGGGGATAATCTGGCTTAGCGGCATCGATATACGCCGTTCGCAAATTATCAATTTGCTCCCGAGTGTATTCTCTCGACAACTCCCGAATGATATTGCGCGCTAATTCCCGCTCCTTTTCTTGCATTTCAATTTTGGCGGCATCAAACTGGTTTTCAATTTCGCCAAAGAGAACCTTCCATGCGCTTCGATTTTGAAGCGGTAGCCAATCCTTCACCCTGGACAGAAGATTTCCTTCGACCGACGCTTCTGAAAATTCAACGGGGTTATCCGTATCAATGTATTTTTCTCTTATGTTTTTTATATGCTCACGATTAATTTTCAAAGTAAATTGCAAGGACCTATCGCTCAGGCCCGTTTTCGCCTGCCGCGTAATATCCTCTCGAACCGCTTCAAAATATCTCACCATAAGATCAGCTAGGTACTTCATGCGCCGTGTGTCCGATTGAGTAACACCACGCATGGCCATGGCCCGTTCAATAACAGCCGCCGCATCGTTTTGTTTACCGGAATCCAGTCCGCTTTGAAAGGCCACAAGATCATTTTTTGTGATGGATCTCGGTAGAATTCTCAAAATAGCATCCGCCGCAGAATCTTCCGCATATCGTATTTGTTCCCGGATCAAATCGGCAAAACCCGCCTCATCCCAATCATCTCCTGCTTTTTCTTTTATCAAAGTCTTCGCGGTATTCGCTGCTTTTTTGATGTGATCCGCTAAACTCGGGAATGTGGCGGGATCATATTGGCCACTCCGCTGAAGCTCGTCCATGCGAGCCCAGTGTTCCGGGGTACCAAATAAATAGGTGTGCGACCACTCGTGGGTCCAGTGATGAAAAGCCTGCATGTGATACAACCCTCGCTTTTTAGCCCATCCTACCCACTCATCTATCCAATCATTACCTTCACTTTGTTCATACTGTCCAAGGCCGTTTAAATAATCCTCCGCCGCCCGTCTTGATTGAAAAACATAAGTCTTCGGGCCTAATTTTTTTTCTTCTCTTTCAAGCGTCTCTCGAACACACTCTTTCACATCGCGACCTTTTTCAACTAATTCGACATCGGGAAGCTTAACATTTTTTCTCAAAAAGAAATCGTTGGGAAGCCCGCCCATAACCCGATTTACCGGCTCTCCGTTTTCCCCGAGGGTCCTTGGATTTGCATTTACAATCCCCTGAAGCCCTCCGACAATAAAATACTTTCGATCATTCCAATCGCCCTGCACATGACTAGCCACTACATGGTTTAACGCAAAATGGACTGTGTCTCGCGGATACCAGCCTCGCGTGCCATCCATAAGCGTCCTGATAATCCCGTCCGTCGGAAAGTAATCCGTAGCGTGGACCGCATAGAGCTGCCTCGTAACCGTTTCATCATTCCACCCGGACCTTTTTTTGTAGGTAATCGTTGAAAAATCATTCTCTCTCATTTCCGAGCGAGTTTCGGCGCGGCCTCCCGCCCGCTGTTCGGAGCGGGTCTTATCTGTTCTCTGCTCTGAACGGGAATCGTCTATGAATTCTGCATAAGTTCTGATTTTATTTGTTTCCCCTTCTAGGACATCTTTGTTAATTATGCCACGAACCAAGGCTTGCTGCAGACATTGGCGCAAAAAGTCTTTTTCTTTTGCGCTCGGCACAAGATATTTCGAAAAAGCGGAATGGCTTTCTGGACTGGTTTCTGGCGCAAGCACAACATAGTAAGGCCCGTGCGGGCCTGCTGAATATGTGGGATCTCCACTGTCTAATTTTCCTACAAACCATTCCCCCCTGAGTTTTCCCTCCATAATGATATTAAGCAAATTCCTCAATCCGCCTTTGTTTGTTTCTACGCCATGTGCAACCAGTTGATTGTTCCGACCGATTTCGAATATCCTTTCCAACAGGGCCGCTTCTGCATCCTGCTCGGCATCTGTTTTACGCACAACTTCGGCAAGAAGCGGGGATATCTGCGATATATCAAGCCCTTCAGTAAGCCGCCTATCTCGATATTTGGATTCAATAGCATCTTTGCGTTTGCGTATTTCAGATATCGCCTCTTCCGTCAAACCAGAACCCGCGCGTTGCGAGTCCTGAATCAAAATACTTCCCAGCAGATCAAACTCATACCTTTCCAGAATTGCGTTCAAATTCTTTGCTTCCCCCATTACCTTGTTGATGGCTTGAGAAAAAGTAACTTTTAGAGGGAAATTCTTAGCAAATGCTTGGGGATCTCGATCCTTGCTGAATTGTTGCGTTTCCTCGTCAAAACGCTTTCTATTAAGTAATCGATAATGAACTTCGAGAGATTTCAATAATATGATTTGATCGTTAGTAAGCCGTTGTCCATTTTCAATCGTTTGTCGCATAGCTTTTAATGCGTCCAGGACTCGCATATAGTTAGCGGTCCTATTGCGATACATAAAATCCGGATTTTGATTTAATTTCCCGTCAGGGGTAAGGTAATCGCTATCAGCGAAAAGAGCTGCATCCCACAACGCATCCGAATAACGCCCGTCAATATCGTCAAAAATCTTTTGTTGAGTTAGCTTGGTAGGCTTGTCCAACCGCACAGTTGATTGACCAGACAGCTGCGCTATTTTTGAATTAGCAATAATCGCCTCCAACGTTTTTTTATAAAGCAGCCGATAAGCAAGATATACCATGACGTTGTTCTGACTGATGTTTCTTCGCGGATTAGCTCTGCGAGCTCCTTCTGCTTGAATTTCCGAAAACTCATCGTTGTCTATTGTGATTGCATGCTTTGCCTCTATAGGAACTTCGCTGACTGAATTGGAGCCTTCCCAAGGGAAATAGCGAAATTTAAGCTGCCTGCCGGTAGTGGGATCAGCAACAAATTGCGTGTTAATTTTAGACTTTTCGTTTGCACCGTGGAGCGTCCAATCATTGCTATTGGTTAAAAAATGAATTATGGGCATCAAACCGGCTCTAAAATTATTAAATTCGCTATAATTTGCCGTTGATATAACAGTCCCCTGAAGCCTCTCTAAAAATTCAGGCGCTGGCATTTTAAGATCTTCGGTTGTAAAGAAATTTCTCAGATGGTAATTTGAACCACGAAAGACAAAGTAAAAATAGGAAGCATTCTTTCTTGGCGCCTGGCCATGCAATCCGAACACAGAAATCTTTGAAACGCCATTGGCGCGAATAATATCTTCTAGCTTCACAATATCACCGTTTAAAGTTTCGATGCTTATCCGAGCTTCGGAACGGCGGGGTTCAGCGCGTTTTGAAAAAGCTTCAGCAGCATGAGCTGGAGGTTGGGCAATAGCTTCAGCGCCCGCTGCCGCAACATCGGGTGTTGCGGAGCCGGCTTCACGATCAGGATTTAGAAGTTCAGAGCGGATCTCGGCGCGTTTTTCACCCCTCAGATCCCCGGCTTGCCGGCCAACGCCTTGTGGCGCGGTGCCTGATTGGGTCGCAAAATCCTCTTCGGCGGCTGATTGGTTTGCGGGAACAATAACCTTATCTAAAGACACCCCCTGCGTAGACTCCCCCGAAGGTGAAACCAAATCAACGATCGTGCTTAATGGATGCGAAAACATTACCTTGAAAATTTTACCATTCCAGGTCACATACGCCCCCACAGGCGGAATTTTTAAAGCCGGAGCTCGCGGCGCAGGCTTAACTGGCGCTGGCATCCGCGGCGGCATAGGGTTTTCTTGTTGAGGTTGTTGAGGTGGCATCGCCGGTTCCGCAGCCTGAGGAGCCGTTTCTTCTTTGGAAGTTTTGGCAGTCCCGGCTAACCACGCTTGCCGTTGATTCTCATATTCGCGTTTGACTCTTTCGGGAACTTCTTTATCTGCCGGGTAGCCGAACCGGTATTTTATGCGTTCAGTCTCACGATCACTACCGGCTGGGCCGTCATCATAGCGAAAGAGAATTAGCATACCATCGGGAGACGTTGCCCTAAGCAAAGGAGAATTTATATTCTTGGCCATGGCCTCGGGCTCACGGGTCACATGCCACCAAGTCTCCCTCGGAAGACTCTCTTGGTTATTTTGAATCATAACGTATTCCCCATATTGCGAAAAAAACAGGTCAGCCCCACGACCGCCTCGCACCTCCGCGCGCTTAGCAGTCGCCAAGGTTTCAGCGCGGCCTTCCGCGCGCTTTTCCGAGCGGGGCGTTCCGGGCGAGACCGTTTCAACCCCTCTAGAACCCGGTTCTAGAATTTCGGTATCCACCAGTTCGG
>MHFU01000050.1 GCA_001804345.1 Omnitrophica bacterium RIFOXYB12_FULL_50_7 | reverse complement strand
AACGGATCACTTGCTCTCGAACCTGAAAACTTTGTCCCAAGAAAAGAACGCACCCCAGGCTGTCGCAAAGATCCAAGAAAAACTCTCCACGATTCAAACCAGTTCTAATGTTTAAACACCTTACCTGTTTTTCGCTTGCGTGCTTTCTCGCTTTTTCTCCCGTCCCGCTCCAAGCCTTTGAGCCATCTCCCGAAGACCGGGTACTTTTGAACAAGATCGAAAAAGACACACTTCAATATTTCACACGTTTTTCGGATAAAATGACGGGGCTCACCAAAGATTCTTCCCGCACAGGATCTCCTTCTTCCGTGGCGGCTACCGGGTTTGCCATCGCGGCTTATGCGATCGGAGGCTCCCGTGGCTGGATCGCTCGGGACCATGCCTATGCGCGGATTCTCACAACTCTTCAAACGCTCCGCCACAAAGCGGCACATCAGGAAGGGTTTTTCTATCATTTTCTTGATGTTAGGACTGGGAGCCGGGTCTGGGGCTCGGAGGCCTCCTCGATCGACACCGCGCTTGCCGTAGCGGGCGCTCTTTTGGCGGCTCGTTATTATCCCGGCACGGAGGTCGAAAAGCTTGCCTACGAGATCTATGAACGCGTCAATTGGAAGTGGATGATGAACCATTCGGATTTTATTTGTATGGGATGGACCCCTGAATCAAAATTCCTGCCTTATTACTGGGATTCTTACAATGAGCTTATGATCCTTGTCGCCCTCGCCATCGGCTCCACCACCTTCCCGGTACCCCCGGAAGCCTGGGAGCGTTGGCTGCGGCCTGAGGAAAATTATAATAACCACAAGGTGATCTACGCTTCAACCGGCTCTCTCTTTACCTATCAGTTTTCACACGCTTATATTGATTTCCGGAATTTGAATGATCGTGGGATCAATTTTTTTGAGAATTCGCGCGAAGCAACTTTGGCAAACCGGGAGTATTCCCTGAGTTTTTCCGGTCAATACAGAGGATATTCCCCCTCCTCGTGGGGACTTTCGGCTTCCGTCGGCCCGGGGGGGTACAAGGCCTACGGGGGGAAACCTGGCGGCGGACTCCACGATGGCACCCTCGCCCCTTACGCTGCGCTTTCTTCAATCGTTTTCACGCCGGAATTTTCAACCGCAACCGCGCGATTTTTCTATGATCATTATGAGAAAGAACTCTACGGAAATTTTGGATTCAAGGACGCTTTCAATCTCGACAAACAATGGTGGGCCAGCGAATACCTCGGCATTGATCAGGGAATCACGCTCTTGATGCTGGAGAACTACTTGAATGGCGAAAACGTGTGGAAAAAATTTATGGAACTTCCGGCGATCAAAAAGTGGATCGAGCTTACGGGTCTGAACAAAAAATCAAGCCAACCTAAAAATTAATCCTGATTTTTTCTTAAAAGCCTCAAGGCAAGCTGCGCTGCTGCTTCTTCAATAATTTCACGCGTCAGATAGGTGCCTTTTTTAATCTCTTCTTTGATTTCGCGGACACGCCCCAGATTGGGCTCCGCTTCGGTGGGGATCAGACGAAGATATTTCCGGACTTCCTCGCGATCTTTCTGTCCACTTGTTTTCTCGCTCGGAGCCTGAATTCTGAATTTGGGTCTTTTTTCTGCCACGCTTTGCATTCTTCCTGCCTTTGAGCCACTCGCGGCCGCCTTGGGATAAAACAGTTACACGGCTTCCTTCGCTGTGGCTTCCCTTATATCGACGCAGCGTGACAAAACTTAATGTTTATGTAAAAAATGTAAAAAATTTCCCCTGATTGCTTCTCGTTTTTTAGGCTTCCAGGGTCAAGTGCCCGACGCGACGCATGAGATGCCCACGCAGCCGGGTCACAACCTTGGTATGGATCTGGCAAACCCGGGATTCGGAAACATCCAGGATCTCGCCGATTTCGCGAAGTGTCAGGTTCTCATAGTAATAAAGCACGATTACCAGCTTCTCCTTTTCAGGCAACTGGTCGATCGCCTCGGCCAATAGCTCCTTGACCTCGCTCTGATGGACAAAGCTGAACTGGTCCGTGATCAGAGAATCCTCAATGGTCTGGAGGCGTGAGATGGGTTTGTTGCCATCATCATTCTGCCATACTTCATCGAGCGACAGGAAGGTCGTGGAGTTGAGGTCGCTGTAGATCGAGTTCAGATCCTCTGTGGAGATCTTCAAACCCTTAGCCACTTCATCATCCGTAGCCAAACGACCGTTCTTCTCTTCGAGTTCTTTGCACTTACGATCGATCTCCCGGGCACGCTTGCGTAGAAGCCGCGGCGCCCAATCAAGCTTGCGAAGCTCATCCATGATCGAACCACGAATACGAGAGACCGCATAGGTCTCAAACTTGTTCCCTTGAGAAACGTCGTATTTATTGATGGCATCAAAAAGCCCGAGGATGCCATAGCTGACAAGGTCATTGAACTCAACATTCGGGGGCAATCCGATCGCCACGCGACCCGCCACGTATTTCACAAGATAAAGATATTTTTTTACGATTTCTTCGCGCAAAGAAAGACTTTTGGTTCTCTTGAACTTCTTCCACATCTTGATCTCATCTTCATGCATGGGGGGTCTCCTTTTTACCTCGTCCCGCTAAAGAACCGTTCATTGGGGGCTCTCCTGCTGTTCGAGGATCTTTTTGATTTGACTCAATGTATAATTCTTAGCTTGCAGGATCTTGATCTGCTCCAGACGATCGAACGCTGTTTCATCATAAAGCCGGTGTCCTGAAATGGTCCGCCGGGCCTCATGAATGAGCCCCGCGACTGTATAATTATGAAGCGTCTGCCTGGAAAGACTTGTGTACTGCATCACTTCCCCGATCTTGTAGAGTTTTTCACGTTTCATAGTGATTCGCTCCTTGTCCCATCCCTGCGCGAAAGAACTTTCTGAAGGATAGCTAAAGCTTTGGGATCCTCGGGCTCAAGCATGAGAATCTTCTCCGCCGTGAATTGAGCCTGCCCCAACTGTCCTCGGACCGCGAGATCCTCCGCCTCCGTGCGATACTGTTCCAGACGATCCGCGATCTCATTTTTATACATCTTATGGATAAAGAGCGTGTCGGCCTTGCCTTCCCTGAGCGCCTTCCCTTTGATCTGATCGATCAGTCCCGAGGCGACGCTGTTGTCCGCGTCATATAGAAAAACCTTTTCCGCGGCGAAAAGCGCCAGATCGTACTGATTCGCACCAAAAAGGGCGCGACTCCGCTCAAGCCAGGTCTTGATCTGATCCTCTTTATCATCCGCGTTCATTTCCTCGAGGGCCTGCGGCAAAAGATGTTCTTTCTGACGTTCGATTTCTTTATCAAGAATATCTGCCATGAACTTCGTGGCTTGGGGGTTGTGAGGCTCTTTGTCGAGGACTTGCTGGACGGCGCAGCGAGCATTGTAATATTCATGCTTCTTGTAGAATTTTTCGGCCTGTAAAAGCACGGTCTTGCGGTCGCCAGAAACCAGGGAGGAGCGAGGCCCCGTCGCGCATCCTGCCAAAAGCCCTGTTATGAGTAGCATCAGGATTAATCTCATAGTTTATAAAATGTAAATTACACTTTATATTTTACAATCTATAACTTTCTCTTCTTAAGTCAACCCGAAAATAAAGGTTTTTTAACATTCCACAACTAATGGGGCCTTTTATGTATAAGGATGCTATATATAGGCGACTTATAGTTATTATTTTTTAGGAAATACGCAGAAAAGACGATACTCCTAGCTATAGAATTAATAGCGCTTAGAAGATTGGAAGAGAAAAACTATGACACTTTATGAGAAATTGTTCGATTTAAAATACCGGAAGGGCATTCCGACCCATGAGCTCGCGCACCGCTTTCCCAAACACATTGATCGTGTTAATGAGGTCGCTTTACTGGACATTCCGGAAAACACTTTAAAGGAATTATTTCATGAAAAAAGGATCTTGGCGCGATTGAAAAGCCTGAAAAAACAGCTTCAAAGAGTAGCTTGAGTGGAACGGGGCGGGAAAAGAACCTTTGGTCAGAATTTATTTTTCGCTAAAAACACCCATTTTACGGAATTTCTGATACCGCAATTCTGTCAGATCTTTCCGTGGGATCTTCTTCAGTTCTTCCAATGTTTCGTTGACAGTCTTGCGAAGATTTTCTGCTGCAGCGTTAAAATCACGATGTGCGCCACCCAGCGGTTCTGGGATCACGCCGTCGATCACACCAAGCCCGAGCAGGTCGGGACCGGTCAACTTCAATGCCGTCGCAGCATCCGGTGCTCGCGTGGGTTCTTTCCAAAGAATCGCGGCGCACCCTTCCGGAGAAATGACAGAGTAATAAGCGTTTTCCATCACAAAGATCCTATCCCCGACCCCGATCCCCAAAGCACCGCCGCTACCGCCTTCGCCGATCACGATGCAAATAATAGGAACCTTAAGCTCCCCCATGGCCCTGAGATTGTAGGCGATGGCCTCGGCTTGGCCGCGCTCTTCGGCGCCGATGCCCGGATATGCACCGGGAGTGTCAATAAAACACAGGATCGGAAGATTGTGTTTCGCCGCAAGCTCCATGACGCGCATCGCCTTGCGATAGCCCTCGGGATGGGCACTTCCAAAGCTGCGCATCAGATTCTCCTTGGTATCGCGCCCTTTCTGATGGCCGATAATACAGACCGGCTCCTTGCCTTCCCACTTTGCAATCCCTGTCACAATAGCCCGATCATCGCTAAAACGCCGGTCTCCGTGGATCTCGAGAAAATCCGTGGTCAAATAGTTCACATAATCAAGTGTGTAGGGGCGAAGGGGATGGCGCGCAACCTGCACGCGTTGCCAAGGCGTCAGATGGTCGAAAATATCCTGGATAGCCTTCTCAAGCTTTTTTTCCGCGCTTTTAATCTCGCCGGAAAGGTCGATACCATCATGGTTAATTTTGCGAAGCTCGTTGATCTTTCTTTCCATCTCCACGACGGGACGCTCAAATGAAAGACAGGCATCAAAAATATCTCGCGTGCCAAGCTTGATCCTTTCCTTGGCCTCGACCGGCTCGAGCACTCCTTTGGGGGTGGATTTTTTCTTCTTATTTTTTTTAGGCATTGTTATGGATTTTCCGAAGTTAGTCCTGAATGGTGACCTTCGTGCCGGCCGGCACAATGCTATAAAGTTCCTCGACCTCTTCGTTCAGCATACGAATACAGCCCTCGGAAGCCTGGGTGCCGATGCTCTTGGGCTCGATCGTTCCGTGGATTCCATAAGCGGGTTTGTCAAATCCCATCCAACGCGTTCCGAGTGCGTTCTCCGGGCTCCCCGGAGGAAGAATAGCCTCGGTCTTGAACCAGGTCGGGTTAACAAGCTTGTCCGTGATCTTGAACTCGCCCACCGGCGTGCAGTTCTTTTTGCCTGTTGCTACGGAATACTTTTTCACCGCCTCGCCATTGGAATAAAGAACCAGCGCATTTTTGGATTTATCTATTTGAATTGAAAAAGGCGCCGTGTGGATCTTGAGCTTCATCCGGGGATAGATGTTATCGCCCTTGAGATCGTTGATCTTTTTAATGAAATCCACGGTCGTATGGTTCTTCAACGCAAGGACATAAAGACTGTCGCCAGATTTTACCGTATAGGCGATGCTGTCTGAATCTATTTCTTTGGAGAAGAGCGCCTTCCAGCGCCGCTGCATTTCTGCCGGGTTCAATGCTGAAGAAACTTTCGGAGCGGGGGCTCCCTCCTGAACCGTTTCAGCTTTTGCGGAAGAGGCCGAGCTCTTCCTCTTTTTTTCATTGGAAACAACGGCGATCGGCGCAGTTTTGGCTTCCCTCACGGTGAAATCATCTTTTTTAAAAACGTCTCGCTCGTCCGCTTGGAGTTCTTCCGCCGATGAATTCTGGGGCATTTCCAACGTCGCAAGTGTTCTGTCTGTTGTGTCCTTAACATCGGCTTCGGCCGCTAAAACCATGGCCGGCATGAGAAACGCCGCGATTATTAGAAAAATGAAAAGGTTGTTTTTTTTCATAGTGATCCTTTCACCTGCAAAAGAGAATGGCGATCCCGATCCCCAGGAAAGCTCCCGCGATCACTTCCACCGGCGTATGGCCGAGAAGCTCCTTGAGACGTTTTTCGGGAACAGCGCCCTTCAAATAAAATTCGTCCACGATTTCATTCAAGATCTTGCCTTGCCACCCCAGGTGTCGGCGAACTCCCGCGGCGTCGAACATTGTAATAAAACACAGGATCAACCCCATCAGGAACGGAATGCTCTTAAAACCATAATAAAGTCCCACCACCGTCGCAAGGCTTGCCACCGTCGCTGAATGCGCGCTCGGCATCCCCCCCGTATCAAAAAGCCAGCGGACATCGAATTTTTTTTTGCTTGCCCCGCCCAGGATCACTTTGAGAGCTTGGGCCACAAACCAGCTTAAAAAGACGGCGACAAAAGCCTTTTCACTGTGGAATGGAGGATTCGGAATCGCGATCATAGATCCTTTGGGAAAGGCGGAAAAAGGATTGACGCCTTTCCTGTTAGTGCTGTATTATCATAAATAATATGACTTTATGATATTTCACTCAGGGTCGCCACCACTGAGTGGGTCATTATAAGTTTAGCCCATTTAAAAAGCAAGTTTGTTTCTTGTACCTAACCCATAAAATTAGTAACCCTTTAGCGTGAGGGAATCAGCAGGAGAGGATTGGGATTGGATTGCCTTGTCGGTGTTTCAGATAGGCCGTCTTGAAGAAAGGGATTGCCGTTCGGCCCTGAAGCCGAAGCGACTGCAAGAGGGACATCAACACTTCGTGCGCATCCGCTCCCTTTCGCGACATGTTCTGGAAAGAGATCTTCCGGAAGATCACGTTGGGGCGGATCATCCGTTCCGCGTGATTGTTGTCCGCAGGTACTCCCGGAACTTCCACGAATGTCAGAAGCTCATTGCGATATTTGAGAATTCTCGCCGAAAGACGCTTCCACGTCGCGCTCTGAAAACCCCGGCTCCCGAGATCAAGCAGACGGTTTTTGAGTAACGCAAGCCGGCGGCCAAATACCCAGGGCGCCAGCTTTCCGCGGTCCCTCTCAAGACGACACGCGTCCGCATAAATTCTTTTCACTTCTTTTGCGGCGGCTTGTTCTTCCGGAGTCGGGTCGCGAATATTCCGGATCTCGCGAAATAAATGCACCCAACATCGTTGCCGCCATTTCCCCGTCTTGTTGTAGGCCGGCAAAAAATCGCTGATCTGCGTTCCCTGATAATTTTCTCCGAGAACTTCCCTCGCTTCCTTTTGCCCGCGACCTTTGCGGATCTGATAAAGTGCCCACTTGTCATTAACCCAATCCCAAAGCCACTGTCCGACACCGGCGATCTTCCAGCCCGTCTCATCTCCGTGCACCCACCGGCTCTTGCGAATAGCCTTGAGGACCACGTCTCTCTCTACGGAAAGATATTTTCCAAGCCGTTGCAGGGCCTGCGCCAGACCGCCGCCGCTCACCTTCAAAGAGCATAATTCCCCGAATACCGTCGCGATCTTTGAATAGGGCAGTCCGTGGAAATATTTCAGCACGATGGCCTGAGCCAGGATATTCGGCCCCAGATGACCTTGCGGAATTTCGCCTTCCGCGTAAGGCGCCATGTGTTTTTTCTTGCAGGAGGAACACCAGTATCCGTGACGAATGAACTCCGTCACTTCAACATGAGCCGGAATAATATCCTCTTGGATATGCTTCTCCAGTTCCGAGGGTAATTCGACAAGACCGTTTTGTCCGCAACCCGGACAATGGTCCAGAGTTTGTTCCACGACATGATCGATATGATCCGGAACAGGACGCGTACAGCCCGGATGCCCTACGGGTCTCCCGAGCTTCTTCCAGCGTTTCTTTTTCTTGTAACCATTCTCTTTAACAAAAGAGGATTTGAGCTTTTTCTTCAGCTCGACGAGCTCTTTTTGAAGATCCTCTTTTTCCTTTCGGAGAGAAAGAATTTCATCAATAAGTTCATCTTTGGAATGATCTTCCAGGAAAATTCGAGGGTCGAGAATAACATCAGGGGTCGTTGCCATCTTAACAAAATCGTCGGCAACAACCCCGAAAAGAT
>MHFU01000049.1:6307-14175 GCA_001804345.1 Omnitrophica bacterium RIFOXYB12_FULL_50_7 | reverse complement strand
CGTCGGGATCCAGGCGATAGCTAGGAATACTCCCAGCGAGGTGGCCACACCCTTTCCTCCTTTAAATTTGAGCCAGATCGGAAAACTATGCCCCAGGATCGCGCTGACGCCCAGAAGCAACTGGAACGGGAGAGCAAGACCTTGGCCGAAAAACGCCGGAAGAGCACAAACTACATAACCTTTAAGGGCATCCAATAGAAGGACCATGATCCCCCACGTTTTTCCGACCACACGAAAAACATTGGTTGCACCGATATTTTTGCTGCCATGCTCCCGGATATCAAGTCCCTTTACTCGGAAGCCGGCGATGAGACCAAACGGGACAGAGCCTAAGAGGTAAGCTGTGAGAATAAAGAGAACGGATAAAAAAATGTTATTCATTGGAGGAATTTTAACCCCCGAGTGATGTAGATGATTCCTGAGACGATCGTGAATGCTACCGTGAGAAAAGCCAAGGGTATGGTAACCGGCCATTCGAGCAGGATGAAACATAAAAGGAGCATTTGACAGACAGTCGTGAGTTTTCCCCAGATATTCGGCAGCACTTCGATCTTTACAGCGGCAAAGTGCAAAGTAAAAAAACCGATGAGCAGAATCAGGTCGCGGAAGATGATCGTGATGGTGATCCAAAGCGGTGGCCGAAAATGAAGCGCGGAGACGAAGAGAATACCGATGTAGGCGCTTACGAGTAATATTTTATCTGCAAGAGGGTCAAGCATTTGTCCCAACGCTGTCCGTTGTTTCAGGAACCGGGCCAGAAGTCCGTCAAGCGCGTCAGTCAAAGCGGCGATCACGAAGATCGCCAGCGCCACGAGGCGAAGCCCCTCTTTTTCTGGAGTGTAGGAAACAAGTGTGATGAAAAAAATCGGAGTGAGAAGGATCCTAAAAAGGGTCAGGTAGTTCGGAATGCTCAAGCGCTGACGGTGTCCGTGGTTTCGGTCGCCGAGGCGTCGAGCTCGATCTCCGCGGCGACTTTCGGGTGAAGATCCTCGCCGGGAAGAGATTCTTCTCCGGAGCGGACTTTTACGGAAACAATCTTGGAAATGCCCGGCTCTTCCATGGTGACGCCATAGAGTGAATTCCCCATGGCGATGGTCTTACGGTTATGCGTGATGATGATGAACTGCGATTGATCGATAAAAGTGTTAAGCACCGCCAGGAAACGGTCAATATTGGCCTCGTCCAGCGGCGCATCAATCTCGTCCAAAAGGCAGAAGGGCGACGGTTTGATCTTGAAGAGCGCGAAAAGAAGCGCCACGGCGGTCAAAGCTTTTTCTCCTCCCGAAAGAAGCGACATGTTCTGCTGCTTTTTTCCCGGAGGCCGCACGACGATATCGATCCCCGATTCGAGAGGGTGTGCCTCATCGATCAAAAAGATCCGCGCATCGCCACCGCGGAAAAGAATCTGGTAATATTGCTTGAAGGTTTCCTGCACCTGCTTAAAAGTATCTTCAAAAAGCTGTTTGGTGGTTTGATTGATTTTACGGATGGCTTCCATAAGGGAATTGCGCGCGTCATCGAGGTCTTTTTGCTGGGCCAGGAGGAAATCATAGCGCGTTTTCAATTCCTGGTATTCCTCGATGGCAAGAAGGTTGACCGTGCCGAGAGAATCGACCTTATTTTGAAGCGCCGCGATCGTCTCCTCGGCGGAGGATAATTCCTCTTCCGTGAAAATATAATCCTGACTGTTGAGCTCCGAAAGGTTCAGACGGTAGCGCTGCAAAAGCCGCTCCCCCACGTTCTTGAGCTGATAGTCAAGATCCATTTGTTGGAGCGAGATATGGTGTTCTTCGTCCTGCAGTACCTTTTGGGAGTGAAGCGCTTGATCCAGGGTGTGGCGCTGACCCGTCAGAAGTTCTTCCTGTTCCCGTTGATCTTTGCGCAGCAGTTCAAGGTCAACATCCACGGCGAGCAGCCGTTGCTGGTGTTCTTCGGCTAGGCGTACACCGACAACCTCTTCCTGGTCCAGTTCCTGTTCCTTGGCCACGATGCGTTCTTTTCCATGATCGAGGAAGGCCTGCCGCTCCTGATCTTTTTGCGCGTGTTGTTCGACAAGGCGAAGAGATTCCTCAAGGTGCTGTATCCCCTGCTGGAATTGCTCGGCCTGCGTCTGACATTGCCGAACCTCGTTCAGGGCTTCTTCGCGGGCGCATGTGCCCTGCTCAAGATTTTTCTCCTTCCGACGCTGGATCTCCCCGAGATTTGATTCTTCTTGTTCCTTTTGGATCAAAGACGCCTGAATCTGTTCGAGCGTAACGCGGATCTGCTCGGCCTCTTGCGTCAGGTTCCGGATCTCAGATGCTGACAATTCACTCTCAGCTTTAAATCCTCGGAGGCGTTCTTCGATGTTCTTTTTTTCACTTTCGAGAGATTCTTTCTCAATGAGGGACGAGGTTTTTTGATCTTCCGCTTCAGCGCCCTGGGTACGCAAGGTTGCGAGTTCGTTTTCCAGGTAACCGATCTTCGTTTCTTTTTCCTGCGCTTGCGCTGTAAGGGTTTCGATCTCATGGCGGATCTTCGAAATTTCGGAATCTCTCGAAAAAAAGAACTGCGAACGGCTCTGATCATTCCAGAAAAAGAGCCGGCGGTCGGAACTTAGGAACAAACCGTCACGCGAAACAAGGTTTGCCGAAATCGACGTTGTCAGGAGCGCCTCAAGCTGATCGAGCGGAAAAGTTTCGCCGATAAAAACATTTCCCAGGATACCTTCAAACCCGGGCTCGATATGGACAAAGTCGGAAAGCGGACGGAATCCGAAAGACGCGTAGTGTTGGGTTGCTTCCGGAAATGATGAAATTTGTGTTTTAAGAAAGACCCCGGCGGCAAGAGAATGCTTAGCATTCAATCGTTCCACAAGCGTTCGGGCGGTCGTTACGTCTCCGGCAATCAAGGATCTGGCGAATTGTCCCAAGGCGACATCCATGGCCCATTCATAACCTTCTCGAACTTTCACGACTTCTTGCAGACTTCGGACGAGTCCTGGGACCTGTTGGGTCGTTTCGTTCAGGAATTCCTGGAACGCGGTCAAGCTCGCGCCTTCCATTTCTGTGAGAGTGTGAAGTCGAGATTCTTTTTCGCGGAGCGCGAGGCGAACCTCATGCGCATGCTTACGGAGTTCTGTAAGTTCATGTTCGAAGGCGTGGGTGGTAGATCGCAACCCTTGATGCCCGCTTAGTGTACTCTGAAGTTCGGAGTTCGTGTTCTCAAGGGACTGGAGGCAAAGCTGCAGTTTTTCTTCCCATGCCGCGATCTGCTCCACGAGACGGTTTGCATTAAATTCTTCCCGACGACGCTGCGAGCCCAAATTCTCCCCGAGCGCTTTGGCGCGATGAAATTCGTTGCGGGACTGTGTTGTAACCTGAGCGGCATCGAAGAATTCTTTTCGGGACGTTTCAAGAGCGTTCTTGGCTTCCTGGATCAGGGATTCTTGATGCTGAAGCTTCTGCGTAACTTCCGTAAGACGCGTCTGAACTTGGGAGCTTTCGCTCTCCCGGGTCTTTAGAATCTCACGAAGTTCATTCTTTTTTGTGATGGCCGCTTCGATTGCTTGGCGCAATTGATCTTGTTCTTGAAGCAACTGGCCGCGTTGCTGGGCGAGCTCGACGCGTTTATCCCGGATGAACTGAAGTTTTTGATCATTCGTTTCGATCTGGGCGAGAGCTTGGTAACGCTCGCCTTCTTTAACATGGCAACGCTGACCGATCCCCCTGACGCGGGTCTCCTGATCCTCGATCGTTTGGTGCTGAGACTGGAGCTTTATCTCGAGAGCTGAAAGTTCGTCCTTTTTGGACTGGAAGCTTTGCGTGAGGTCGAGTTTTTTTTGCTCGATCTGCCGCTGGTCATAAAAAGCGCGTTTGATCTCAAGCGTTTTGAGGCGTTCGAGCTCGAGTTTGTAACGCTCGGCGCGTTTGGCCTGCCGCTCAGCGTACTGAATGTTTTTTTGGACCTCGAAGACAATGTCCTGAAGGCGTTTCAAGTTCTCTTCCGTGCGTTCGAGCTTGCGGATCGATTCGTCTTTTTTGACCTTGTATTTGGCAATCCCGGCGGCTTCTTCAACGAGGAAGCGGCGTTCTTCCGGATCAGCCTTGAGAATGTAGTCGATCCTTCCCTGCTCAATCATGGAATAGGACGAGGAACCGATACCGGTATCGAGAATCAAATCCTGGATATCTTTGAGCCGGCACTGGGTCTTATTAAGGAGGTATTCACTTTCCCCGGTACGGTAAAGGCGCCGTGTGAGCGTGACTTCGTTATATTCGATCGGCATGCCGCGATCCGCATTATCGATCGTGAGGGATACTTCGGCGAAGGCGAGGGGTTTGCGGACTTCGGTGCCGTTGAAGATAACGTCTTCCATGGTCGAGCCGCGCAAAAGTTTAGCGCTACGCTCTCCAAGAACCCAACGGATAGCGTCTGAGACATTGCTCTTACCACAACCGTTAGGACCGACGATGCAAGTGACCCCTTGGTCAAAAGCAACCTCGGTTTTTACGGCGAAGGATTTGAAACCTAGAAGCTCAAGTTTTTTAAGGCGCATACATGCACGCTCTTAGGATAGAGCTGCTCCCCTTTTGGGTTTACTTCCACAGCTAATGTTTCGGCAGAAAAGGGTGCTGTCTGAAGAGAGAAAAAGAGTCAGTGAACCTCAAGAATAAAAAAATAAGAACGCAGGGCTAATCCTGATACGCTTTGAAAGCGATACAGGCATTATGGCCCCCGAAACCCAACGAATTCGATAAAGTGAAGCGAACACGACAGGCTTGAGCTTCGTTTGGAACGTAATTTAGATCACAATCCGGATCGGGATGCTTGTAATTAATTGTTGGTGGAACGATCTGATCGCGTATGGCCAACACACAAGCCGCGCCTTCGACGGCACCGGCCGCTCCGAGAAGATGACCGGTCATGGACTTGGTCGAACTGATCCGCACCTTACGCGCGACATCTTCCCCCAACGCTTTCTTGATGGCCAAAGTTTCGACCTTATCATTCATCAGCGTCGAAGTCCCATGAGCGTTGATGTAATCCACGTCCTCGGGAAGGATCTTCGCATCTTTCATGGCAATGATCATGCAACGAGCAGCACCTTCTCCGCTGGGGTCCGGTGCCGTGATATGACTTGCATCAGACGTCATGCCGTAACCCGCCATTTCAGCGTAGATCCGTGCTCCGCGCTTTTTCGCGTGTTCCAACTCTTCCATGATTAGAACGGCGCAGCCTTCGCCCATCACAAATCCGCTGCGCGTTTTATCAAAAGGCCGCGAAGCGGTCGCAGGATTCTCATTATGGGTACTTAAAGCTTTCATAGCATCGAACCCGCCGAACCCGAGATTCGTGATGCAGGATTCTGTGCCCCCAGCAAACATGACATCGGCTTCGTTCCGCTGGATAATCTTGAAAGCATCGCCGATGGCATTGGAGCCTGTTGCGCAGGCCGTCGCCACGCAGGTGCTCGGTCCCTTGAGTCCCAAAGCAATCGAGATCGCCCCGGGCGCCATATTGACAATAAGCATCGGGATCAGGAAGGGAGAAATACGTCCCGGTCCCTTTTCCATCATCTGGCGGTGCTGCTCCTCGATTATGCGCAATCCACCGATCCCCGAACCGACCAGGATGCCGACGCGATGAGCATCTTCTTTGGTGATGTCAAGTTGGGCGTCTTCCATGGCCATCTTGGCGGTGGCGACCCCAAATTGGACAAAGATGTCCGTTTTTTTGATCTCTTTCAGGGACATGTATCGGGTGGGATCGAAGTTCTTGACCTCGGCAGCGACTTTGGAATTAAAAGGCGTCGAGTCGATCTGGGTCAGAGGACCCGTCCCGCTTTTGCCTTTCAAAAAACCTTGCCAAGTTTCTTCGGCAGTGTTGGCTACAGGAGTGATCATGCCAATGCCGGTAATAACTACACGCCGCATGATAGTTGGACTTCCTTAGGGTAGAAGGATTTTAGGGGTGAAAGGACGAGCCGATTACTTCTGGCTCGTCTTTTCCGAGACGTACTTGATGGCATCCCCTACGGTCTGAAGCTTTTCCGCATCTTCATCCGGAATTTCAGCGCCAAACTCTTCTTCGAAGGCCATGACGAGCTCAACCGTATCCAGGGAATCTGCACCGAGATCATCCACAAAAGATGCTTCCGGAACGACTTCCTCGGGTTTCACACCAAGCTGTTCGACGATAATTTCTGTGATCTTTTCTTGAACGCCCATCGATGTTTCCTCCTTTAGGGATTGAAAGCTTTACTGCTTGAAAATCACATCAGATTACGAGACCACCGTCCACAACAATTGTTTGCCCGGTGACATACGCTGATGCTTCTGATGCCAAAAATACGGCAACATTTGCTACATCTTGAGGCTCTCCGAGACGCCTAAGCCCGATCCGTTCCTTCATTTTCTCGACCAGATCCGGAGGAAGCTTGTCGGTCATCTTGCTCTTGATAAAACCTGGCGCGATCGCGTTGGCCCGGATATTCCGCTTTGCCAACTCTTTTGCGGTACTCTTTGTCAGGGCGATCATGCCGCCTTTGGAGGCCGCATAATTCGCCTGCCCCGCGTTCCCGGCGATCCCGATGATGGAAGCAATATTGATGATCACTCCGGCGCGCTGCTTCATCATGGGCCTTGCACATTCCTTGGTAAAAAGGAATGCACTTTTCAAATTTATCGAAAGAACATCATCCCAATCCTGCTCGGACATGGTCGCAAGCAAACCGTCCTTCGTGATGCCCGCAACGTTGACGAGTATATCGATGCGCTCACAAGTGTCAAGAGCGATTTTGACAACTTGTCCAACTTCATCCCCATTCGCCACATTGGCTTGCGTCAAAACGCATTTCGGGGATCCCGCCTGTTTTGCGAGGGTCTCGGTCTCCGTCAAAAACTCGGTTTTGAGGTCCGAAAGCACCAAAATGGCACCCTCTTTTGCGAACGCAAGGGCGATCGCCTGGCCGATCCCGCGACCGGCGCCGGTCACAAGTGCAACTTTATCTTTGAGCGTCATGGTTTATCTCCTATCGTTATGATTTTGCCAACAAAGTGAGCGTCTCGAGGCCTTTCATGTCAGCCATGGCGCCAAATGAAAAAACTTCGAGCTCCGGCTGGCATTTGCGTGCCAGTCCTTTTAGGATTTTCCCGGGACCAATTTCCAGATAAGTGGTGACCCCGGATTCCTTGGCAGTCGCCATGGTCCGGACCCACTGAACTGAACTTGTAAGTTGCTTCGCAAGCAGCGACCGGATCTCTTCGGGATTTGAAACTCTTTGGGCTGTAACATTGGGAATAAAAGCGCACTTGGGTTCGTGGATCAGAGTATGGGCCAGCGCGGCCTCAAGTCGTACCTTAGCCTCGCCCATAAGCAATGAGTGAAAAGCACCGCCAACTTTAAGCGGCATCGCACGTTTGGCGCCTTTAGCTTCGGCGATCTTGCAAGCCTGCTCGATGGACTGGAGAGTTCCTGAAAGCACCGTCTGATCCGGCGCATTGAGATTTGCGACCTCGCAACCCGCTTCCTGGGCTACGGCCATGCATTGTTCGATAGTAAGTCCCATGACGAAGGCCATAGTTCCCGGATTGTTCTTTGCCGCATCTTCCATCGCTTCAGCGCGGACTTGCACAAGTTTCAGCGCATCTTCAAAAGAGATCGCTCCCGAGACGGTCAAGGCCGTAAATTCTCCGAGACTCAAGCCTGCGACGATCGAGGGCGTAAGCTCAGGAATTTTTTCACGGAGTGCCGCCAAAGCGGCAAGGCTTGTGACCAGGATTCCGGTTTGAGCATAAAGGGTTCGGGTTAATTCGTTTTCGGGTCCGGCGAAACAGATCTGGCTGATGGCATAACCCAGGATCTCGTCGGCTTTCTTATATAGCTCG
>MHFU01000049.1:0-6238 GCA_001804345.1 Omnitrophica bacterium RIFOXYB12_FULL_50_7 | reverse complement strand
CGTAGCGATCCACGTTGATAAAAACTTTTTCGGGGGCGATCTTCAACCGGTCGGCCACGGCTTGCAAGATGCGGTTATTTGCCTGATGCGGGATGAGACAGTTGATGTCTTTGACTTGAAGCTTTTCGTGTTCCAGAACCTTGAGAACTGCTTGCTCCATGGTCTTGACCGCAATCTTGAAAAGTTCCGGACCTTGCATGCGTATATAATGCAGTCCGTTCGCGACGCTTTCGGCGCTCGGCGGAATTTTAGAGCCACCGGCGGGGATCTGGAGGATCTCGCTTTGGGTGCCATCAGCCCCAAGATACGATGCAAGAATACCATGACCGTCCCTGGATCGGGAGACAACGGCTGCGCCCGCACCGTCGCCGAAAAGAACGCAGGTGCCGCGATCTTTCCAGTTGATAAATTTTGTGATGGCTTCCGCGCCCACGACTAGCACATTTTTATAAATCCCGGATTTCACAAACCCTTCTGCGACGGAAAGGGCGTAAACAAAGCCGGAACAGGCGGCCGCGAGATCAAAGGCTCCGCAGGAAGCGCCGAGCTTCGCTTGAAGGTAACAGGCCGCGGATGGGAAAAGCATGTCCGGAGACGTGGTGGCGACCACAATAAGGTCCAGGTCTTGGGGCATCAGCCCGGCGTTCTTTAAAGCTTCTTGGGCCGCCGGTAATGCGAGATCGCTCGTGGCTTGGCTTTCCGCAGCAACCCGCCGCTCGCGAATGCCGGTGCGCGTACGGATCCATTCGTCCGTGGTATCGACGATCTTTTCGATATCCGCGTTTGTTAAAACTTTCTCGGGCAAATAAGCTCCGAGGCCTATTATGGAAGCACGATTAGGTGCGGTCATGATTCCTTTTTGATCCTTGCAAGATTAGTCCCAAGCCCAATCATCCCGCCGCCACAAAGGCGGGATGGGGCAATCCTGACTGCTATTAATTAAAATAAAATAAAAGTCAGGATAGTTATGCATTGCTGGGTTTACGCTCCGACGGAGAAACGGGCGGAACGGCATGATTCAGGTACGGGGTGATGGCTTCCACGATCTGCGCGTTGACGCGCGTGGTGACAAGCTCCCCCGCAACGCGGATCGCATTGCGAATGGCGAGTGCGGAGGAGATGCCGTGACTGATGATAATGTTCCCGTCCACCCCGAGGAGCGGAGCCCCTCCGGCTTTTTCGTAGTCGGTTGCTTTTTGGATAGAAGAAAGGGCTGGTTTCAGGAGCCAAGCGGCAAGGGACGTGAAAAGGTTCTTGCGGAGTTCACGGCCGATCAGCGCCACGGAAGTCTCGAGGATGCTCTCGATCATTTTCAGTACCACATTGCCGACGAAACCATCGCAAATGATGCAATCGGCTTTGCCGGTGAAGAAGTCGCGCCCCTCGATGTTCCCGATGAAATTCAGTGTGGATTCCCTAAGAAGTTTGTAAGTTTCCTTGATGACTTCGGTGCCTTTGGATTCTTCTTCCCCGATATTGAGAAGTCCTATCGCGGGGCGCTTTTTCTTGAGAATGCTTTTGGCAAAAACGTCTGCCATGATCGCGTACTGGAAAAGTTCATAGGCGGAGGGGTTCAAATTTGCGCCCACGTCCACGGTGACGGACATGCCATGCAGCGTTGGTGTCGCAATGGCGATGCCGGGACGTTTGATTCCTGGCAACATGCCAAGCTGAAGCGTCGCCGCCGCGACCATGGCACCTGTGTTGCCAGCGGAAACGGTAGCAGCACAATCTTTTTTCTTCAAAAGGTCGATGCAGACGCCTATGGAGGAATCTTTCTTCCTCCGTAGTGCGGAGACCGGTGACTCCCCCATGCCAATGACTTCGCTCGCTTCTTGCAGAACGATCTTGCCGCCGAGCACCTTATGCTTATTCAGTTCCTGCTTAAGGGCGGCCGTCTGACCGACAAGGACGATCTCCAGATTTTCGAAGTCGTTGGCCGCCATGACAGCTCCTTCGACCACGACCTGCGGGGCGTAATCCCCTCCCATTCCGTCCAGGGCAATCCGGATCATGGGGTTATTCCTTCTCCTGGGTCTTGACCTTGATCGCCTTCACCAGTTTCCCCTTGTAGAAGCCGCAGGAAGTGCAGACGCGGTGGGGCAGAACGAACGCGCCGCATTGCGCGCACTGCGAGCGGGATTTCAAGACCAAATGGTCGTTGGCCCGGCGTAAGCGCGAGCGCGTGTTCGAATGTTTTCTCTTAGGATGTGCCATGATGTCGCTCCTTCTTGGATTTCTCTTTTTTTATAATGACTGGGGAAGCATGATAACCATTTTCTTTACAATTGCAAGTGCCTTCATTGAGATCGATGCCGCAATGAGGGCAAAGTCCTCGGCAACTGGCTTTGCATAGATGCACCAACGGATGTTCGACGATCAGAAGTTCGCGCACATTCTCAAGCGGTTCGACCGTATCCTTTCCAGAGAGGTCGAAGATCCAGTCGACCTCGAAGGATAAGGCTTCATTTTTTTCCTTGAGGCATTTTCCGCAGATCCGTTTGACCGCGGTCGTCAGGGTTCCCTGCAAACGAAGCATGCCGCCGCTTTTTTCGGCTTTCCCAGCAAGAAAAATGGGCTTCGTATAGAGCATGTCCGGAAATTCAACATCGATCGCCTTCGCGTCATAGGACCCCTCGACAGGGACCGGGATGCCTTCCTGGAATTCGGAAAGAATGAATTTCATCCTAGCGCGCTCCGACGCTCGAGAACTTTTTTTTGATCCGGGCGGCGACCGGCGAAGGAACATAACGCGTCACATCGCCGCCCAATTGAGCGATCTCTTTGATGAGGCGCGAGGAAAGATAAAAATGTGATTCGGACGGCATCAGGAACATCGTGTCGATTCTTGGGGCGAGCTTGCGGTTCGTAAGTGCCATTTGGAACTCATAATCGAAATCCGAGGTTGCCCGAATGCCCCGGATGAGCGTGAACGCTTTTTCTTTTATGGCGAGTTGGACCGTGAGGCCCTCCCAGCTTTCAACCTTGACCTGGGGCCGGTGTTTGAGCGCCGTTTTCAAAAAACTCACACGCTCCTCCGCCGTAAAGAGGGTCTTTTTCGAAGGATTCGAGGCGACGACCACGATCAGCTCGTCAAAGAGGTTGAGCGCCCGCTCGATCAGATCCAAATGACCGAACGTGACGGGATCAAAGCTCCCCGGATATATAGCTTTTCGTTTTTTCATGAGTTGATTCCAATCGGAAAAAGAATGAAAGGCAGGCTTGCCCGATCCGTTTTGTACGGATCCATTTGAGGTTCTTAAGCTCGGCACTCGGCAGCTCTTCCCGCCACATATGCCCCACCACCACTTGCGCGAAGGGCAGGACTATATCAGACGCATCCAGCCTCATCAATGTCTTTTTGACCAGGCCTTTCATGAAAGGAGGATCCACAAAGATCAGGGAAAATCCCTGCCCTTTTTTCTCAAGTCTTCTGATGGCCGGAAGCATCTCCATCATAAGGATCGTGCCTTGGTTGCTTATCCCGAGACTCGCCAGGTTCTTCTCGATGATCGGCTTGGCCCAAGGCGCCTGGTCGATAAAGGTCGCACTGATGGCGCCACGGCTTAAAGATTCCAGGCCAAGACTTCCAGATCCGGCGTAAAGGTCCAACACGTGCTTCCCGAAGACAAACGAGCCCACGATGTTGAAAAGGGTCTCTTTGGTCCGATCCGTCATAGGACGGGTCAGCCTGTTTTTTGGGAAGTCGATCTTCCGGGACTTGAATTTGCCGCTAATGATGCGCATGGGTGCGTAGTCCCAATCCTTTTCTATTTCATCAAAGATGAAATTGGGGCAATCCTTGTCAACCTTTTAAGAAAATAACACAAGACAAGGATAGTCTAATCAATTTTTGGCATTTGTTCGAGATATTTTTGGACCCACGCAGGAGTTTTTTGAGGTGAGCCTCCGGGAATTCCGGCGATCACTTTTTGAGCTTCCTTCCTCGCCAGAAGCAGGATGGCCTCGTCGGTGATCGGATGGGCGACGCGAAAGAAAGGCTCGCCGGATTGACGAGTCCCCCAAAGATCTCCCTGCCCGCGAAGCTTCAGATCTTCGTCCGCGATAAGGAACCCGTCGCTTAGCTTGGTGAGAAGTCTGAGGCGCATCTTTCCTTCGTCGGTCGTGGGCTCGCCAAAAAGGAAACAATCGGAACCGAGTTTGCCCCGGCCGATACGTCCGCGTAATTGGTGGAGTTGCGCGAGCCCAAACCGTTCGGCGTTCTCAATGATCATCATCGTGGCATTCGGCTGGTCCACGCCGACCTCGATCACGGAAGTCGCAACGAGGATATCGATCTCTCCACGCGAAAAGGCGCGCATGATCGTTTCCCTCTCCGAACGATCCAGTTTGCCATGAACGAGCCCCATCCGGAATTTTGCGAATACCGTTTTCCTGAGGCGCTCAAACTCTTTTTTTGCGGCAAGAAGATCCGCTTTTTCGGTTTCCTCGATCAGCGGGAACACAATATAGGCCTGCTCTCCCTTCCGGAGCCGTACGGCCACATGCTCAAAGATCTCGGGCTGTTTCTTCCGCGTGATCCAGTATGTCTTGATCGGTTGGCGACCTTTGGGCATTTCTCGCATCACCGAAATATCCAGGTCCGCGTAGACGGTGAGAGCCAAAGTTCTCGGGATCGGCGTGGCAGTCATCACCAGCTGATGGGGTCTCGGTGTTTTTTGTAAAAGCTGGTTGCGCTGATGCACCCCGAATTTATGCTGCTCGTCGACCACGAGGAGCCCCAGATCCTTGAACCGGACGTCTTCTTGCAAAAGCGCGTGCGTGCCGACCACGACGGGAACTAGGCCCTGTTTGAGCTCCGCGATGAGTCGCGCGCGCTTGTCTCGTTCGGTGCTTTTGGTCAGGAGTTCGGGACGGATCCCCAGGGGTTCCAGGAATTTTAGAAGGGTCCGGTAATGTTGTTCCGCAAGGATCTCGGTCGGAATGAGAAATGCGGATTGAAGTCCCGAGCGATGTGCCGCGAAAAATGCGAATGCGGCGACTACCGTCTTACCGGATCCCACATCCCCTTGAAGAAGACGGTTCATCGGGACCGCCCAATTCTCTATTTTCTTTTCCTCTTCGGTGAATTGGGCGGCCCCAATCTCCGCCCCGACTTTGGTTTTCTTTTGATAAGTGGTAGTCGGGACGGCCCCAATTTCCGCTTTGCGGAAATTGATAAGTAATGGGACCGCTTCGCTGCGATTGATTGGTATTGAGACCGTTTGGCCCAGGTCTTTGATAATATCCTGGATCGCTTTTTCCTGGCTTTTTGTGAGTTCGAAGGGCAAGGAATGTTTGAACTCGTCCATCAGATCCGGGCTTATTTTAAATGCGGGAGATTGATACTGTGTTCGGATCGCTTTGACCTTCAGAAAAAGCTGCAGCTCGAAAGAAAAAAATTCATCGAAGACGATGCGCCGTCGCGCTTTTCCGAGCTCCTCGAAGGAGCTCGGAAGATGCATCTCGCGAAGAGCCCGGTCGAGCGTCATGAGATCCAGCGTGCTTCGCAATTCCGGAGGTAAAGCATCCGTGATAGCGTCGTTTAGATGATGTTCGATCGCTTCTTTGAGAGTGGTACGGAGGGATCGCTGGAAAAGTCCCTCGGTTAGCGGGTAGATCGGTGTGATGCGTCCGGTATGGATGGACGTTGCTTCCGCATCATCCACGATCTCGAATTCCGGGTTCGACATCTGGAGGTGTTTTTGGTAGAGCTCGACTTTGCCGTACAAGATGACCTGTTGGCCGCACAAGAAAAGTTTTTTTAAGTAAGGTTGATTGAACCAGACCGCGCGCAAGGCCCCGGCATCATCGCCGATCAAGACTTCGACGAGCGGCATACCACGAATGGGCTTGAATTTTACATCCACGACCTCACCGCGGCATGTGATGGGCTCATTCAGGGGCAAGTTATTCAGAGGCGCGAAATGAGAACGGTCTTCATAGCGGCGGGGAAAGAGATAAAGCAGGTCACGAACTGAATGAATGCCGATCTTCTGAAACACAAGAGAGCGCTTGGGCCCAACGCCCTTGATATAACGCAATTCCCCGATTTCCGGCTCGGAGACTTTCATAAGGTCCGCATTGGGCGGAAGGAAGGCCGGAAATCCGGCTATTGTTTCTTAGCCGCTGCCGTCGCAGGGGTGGCGACTTCTTTTTTTAGAGTTTCCGCGAGTTTCGTCGTATCCGTTTTTGTGACATCGGTTTTTGCAGATGTCTCGGTTGCGGTCTTGTTGAT